>JBKHAE010000124.1:0-9530 GCA_046543065.1 Desulfobacterales bacterium
TCCGGCCGGGAGAGGATTTCATAACGGAGCCGGCTGATGGCCTCGCGCACCGAGCGGGTAACAACCCGTTTGGGGGTATCCGGGAACAAGCCTTTTTGGGAAATAATCTCAAGAACCGCGTCCACGCCGGGCAGCTGCCGGAGCAGATTTTGCTGGGATTCGCTGATATCCGATTTTTTGGGATTGCCCATGCCCGCCCGTATCAATGCCGGTGATCTGAAATGCGTTCAGGTATTGAAATGGTCAGTTCTCCTTGCCAAATTGATTATAATTTCATATCATTTCAGAATAATAGTTTTCAACAGGTTTTTGGGGGGGGGGCGGGTGCTGAGGGATGATCCAAGCAATTCCATCCTGCTCAGTACCGCGGAAGCGTGACGGTAGTCGTACTCGTACTCGTGCTCGTACTCGGTAAGTTAAAGAATCGATTACGATTACGAGTACGAAGAAAAGTTACTTGTATCCCCTGAATCGGAGGTTCTTGTGCGGCAGCCCAAAGATTATCTGGTGTTTCCTCTGGATGTAACGAGTCTGGCAGCGGCTGAAGTTTATGTGCGGCAGTTATCCGGCAGCGTGGGCATGTTCAAGATCGGGCTTGAGCTATTTATCCAAAGCGGGCCGCAGGTGATTTCCATGATCCGGGATAACAGCGATGCCGCGGTTTTTCTGGATTTGAAACTCCATGATATTCCGGCCACAGTGGAGCGTGCCATGTCCCGGGTTGCCGAGCACCATGTCGATTTTGCCACGGTCCACTGCGGCGAAAGCCGGCGGATGCTTGAGGCTGCGGTAAGCGGGGCCGGCAGTCGGGTAAAAGTGTTGGGTGTGACGGTATTAACCAGTGTTTCCGGTGAAGATATTGCAAATGCCGGTTTTCTGCCCGAATATGCACAGGACGTGTTTCAGCTGGTGCGCCATCGCGCAGAGCGGGCCAGGGCTGCGGGATGTGCGGGCGTTGTGTGCGCCGGCACTGAGGTGGGGGCAATTAAATCCCGATTGGGCAGGGATTTTCTGGCTATTACCCCGGGCATTCGGCCCGGCTGGGAAAAGACGGCCGGCGATGATCAGAAGCGGATCGTCACCCCGGCAGAGGCCATTTCGCGGGGGTCGGATTATCTGGTCATCGGCCGGCCGATACGGGATGCAGCGGACCCGGCACGAGCCGCCCGGCGCATTGGCGATGAAATTGCAGAAGCGTTTACATCACCACCAGACGATAAATAATAATTCCCGCCATAATTGCCGCCAGGCAGAGGGCCACCAGCAGCTGATCAGGCTTAAACTGCTTTAGCGGCGGCACTATTCCGTTTCATCCAGGCCGAAAGCGGTGTGCAGGGCCCGGACCGCAAGTTCCGTATATTTTTCTTCGATTACGCAGGAGATGCGGATTTCGGAGGTGCTTATCATCAGGATATTGATGTTTTCATCAGCCAGGGTGGCAAACATTTTTGAGGCCACACCGGAGTGGCTCCGCATGCCAACCCCGATCACCGATACTTTGGCGATATTTTCATCGCCCAGCACCTCTTCGGCCTTGATTTCCTTGGCGGTTTTCTGGGAGATTTCTATGGCCGCCTGATAGTCGCCTTTGGCCACCGTAAATGTCAGGTCCGTCATGTTGCCGGACCGGGTGTTCTGGATAATCATATCCACCCCGATGCCAGCGGCTGATACCGGGTTTAAGATCCGGGAGGCGATGCCGGGCTTATCCGGGACCTTTCGCAGGGTGATCCGGGCCTCGTTTTTATTGTGGGTGACCCCGGAGACCAGGACCTGTTCCATATTCGCATCTTCATTGACCACCATGGTACCTTCCTCCTCATGAAACGATGATCGCACGTGAATCGGGACGTTGTATTTTTTGGCGAACTCCACGGACCGGATCTGCAGCACTTTGGCGCCAAGGCTTGCCATTTCAAGCATTTCATCATAGGCAATCCGGTCAAGCTTGCGGGCTTTCTGGCAGATATTGGGGTCAGCCGTATAGATACCGTCAACATCCGTATAGATTTCGCATTGGTCCGCTTTTATGGCCGCGGCCACGGCCACGGCCGAGGTATCTGAGCCGCCTCTGCCCAGGGTGGTGATGTCGCCTTTGGCATCTGCCCCCTGAAATCCGGCCACGATGACGATGTTTTTTTCTTCTAGTAATTCTTTGATGCGATGGGCGCCGATATCCAGGATCCGGGCCTTGCTGGCTTTGCTGTCCGTCAGGATTTCCGCCTGATAACCCAGCAGGGAATGCGCTTTATAGCCCAGTTCAATGAGCGTCATGGCCATCAAGGCCACCGTGGTCTGCTCGCCGGTGGCCAGAAGCACATCCAGTTCCCGCTTGTCCGGAGTTTTAGATATTTCCTCAGCCGTCTGGATCAGCTGATCCGTCACCCCGCTCATGGCCGAGAGGATGACCACCACATTATTTCCCTGATCATGGGTTTTGGCAATCCGCCGGGCCACATTGCGGATCCGGTCCACATTGCCCACCGAGGTGCCGCCGTATTTCTGTACAATGAGTCCCATAGTTATTCCTCATCCACATTATCCACATTAAATTTGGTTTTGAGTCCTCGTATCAAATTAGCCGGCGGCCGTCCATAGAAAAAAACCTGAAAACGCCGGGTGTCATCTCCTGTCATGGCAATGGATACGGACATATCCATTGATAAAACGCCTTCCGGCAGCCGGTCCGCCCATTCGATGACCATGACTCCCCCGGCAGCGGCAGCATCGTCAAGCCCGATATCGGTTAAGTCATCTGCGCTGATAAGCCGGTAGAGGTCCACATGAAAAAGGGGCAGCCGGCCCGGATATTCATTGATAAAGGTATAAGTTGGGCTGGTCACCGGGTAGTGATCCGGCACGGCCATCCCCTTTGCCAGACCCTGGATAAACACGGTTTTCCCGCAGCCGAGATCGCCGGTTAAGCCGATGATTGCCGGCGCATCCAGGGCATTGCCAAAGTAAGTCCCCAGGCCGCGGGTTTCTTCCGGTGAAGCGGTATGGATAGTCAGGTGCATAGGCGTTGACAGTCTCGGTATTGGACTTCACGGGTTTTAGGTTTTGGGTGTTAGGTATTAGGTTTAAAATCAAATGGTTCAGTGTTAAGGCTTGCAAAAATTTTGGCTCGCTCGCATAATATTTCCTGAAACCTGAAACCTGAAACCTATTGTTCCTTTTTCCCCTCAGTGCCTTTGGCTTTGGAAAAGGTATATAAAAAAGGGCAATTTCCTTTAAGTCCCCCTTTGAAAGGGGGATTTAGGGGGATTTTACATCCTGGGCCGATACAAATCCCCCCAATCCCCCCTTTTTCAAAGGGGGGATTCAGGTGGTGGTCTTTTTCAAGGGGGTTGCGGCATAGCTCACGGTTTACAGTTTGAAAAACTCGGTGCCTCACCCATCAGGTGTTTTATTGTCATGGGGAGCTGGTGCATTAAATCCGAGGCCAAATAGCCGAAAGGGCCCATAGTGTCGGCAAGGTCATCCGCGGCTGCCCCGTGGACAAAAACCCCCATCTGCGCGGCGGTCTCCGGCGGATACCCCTGGCAGATAAATGCGCTGATAAGCCCGGTCAACACATCGCCCATGCCGCCGGAGGCCATGCCCGGGTTGCCGGTGGGGTTGATATGGATATGGCCGTCCAGAGCGGCAATTACGGTTCGGGCGCCTTTTAACACCAGGTGGACTTTGTAGGATTCGGCAAACCACCGGGCACAGCCCACGCGGTCCGCCTGCACATCCTTTGGCGTCTGCTTGGTCAGCCGGCCCATCTCCCCGGGATGCGGGGTTAAAATCACCGGTGAATGGGCATTTATAAGTATTTCCGGTTCAAGGGCCAGGTTGTTCAGTCCGTCCGCATCCACCACCACCGGAACCGGGCTTTCCTGAATTAGCCGATGCACCAGCCGGGCGGTGGCCGGGTCCGTTCCCATGCCCGGGCCTAAGGCCAGGCACCGCTTATCCGATAATAGATCAAGGATTACATCCGCCGCATCATCGCTCATGGCGCCGGCCGGGGTTTCGCGAAGACCGATGGTCATGGGTTCCATTACCTGGGGCTCGATCACCGGGTTTAAACTCTCGGGCACGCCCAGGGTCACAAGACCCGCCCCGGCGCGCATGGCGGATAAGGCGCTCATGGCCGCTGCTCCGGTTTTGCCGGGCGCGCCCGCCACAATCAGAAGGTGGCCTGTGCCGCCTTTATGCATGTCCGCCGGCCGGGGCGTTAGCATTTGGCGGATATTTTCCGGGGTGATGAGGTGCTGGCGGGGATTGGTCTGCCGGGCGATATAAGGGGGGATGCCGATGTCAATCACGTGCAGCTCCCCCGTATATTCCGCGCCCGGGAGCTGGATATGGCCGATTTTGGCAAACCCAAATGTGGCCGTTAAAACCGCGTCAATACAGACGCCGCAGGGACGGCCGGTGTCGGTGTGCAGCCCGGACGGGATGTCCACGGAAAAAACCGGCCGCCGGGTGCTGTTGATAAACTCGATGACTGTTTTAAAAAAGCCCCGGACATCTGAATTTAAGCCTGTGCCGAGGATGGCGTCCACCCAGATCTGCCTGTGGGCCATTTCGTTTCGGTGCCGGGCAAATGATTCTTCATCCGGTATCTCAGCAACCGGCACGCCGAGTGGTTCCAGGAGATGGAAGTTTTCAGCCGCGTCCCCCTGGAGTTTGGCGCTTTCCGTTAACAGGTAGACCCTGACATCCACCCCGTGCTGGTAGAGGTATCGGGCAATCACAAATCCGTCGCCCCCGTTGTTGCCCCGGCCGGCGACCACGCCCACCGCGTATGAGGCAATGTCCGGATACCGGTCCATCAATACCCGGGTGGCGCCCCGTCCGGCGTTTTCCATCAAAATCCGGCCCGGCAGGCCGAACGATTCAATGGTCTGCCGATCCATTTCGCGCATTTCGTCGGCGGTTAATAAGTCCATTTAATCAACTCCCGCATCTCGCGCACCGCCTTTTCCATGCCCACCAGGGCGGCGCGGGCCACAATGCTGTGGCCGATGCTGAATTCATCGATTTCGGTTAATTCCTTGAATGCCTTGATGGTGTTGTAGCAGATGCCGTGGCCGGCATTGACGCCCAAATTCAGTTCGCCGGCGGTTTTGGCCGCTTCCACGATATCGGCGAAGGCGGCATTTTTTTCATCCGGCGCTTTCGCATCGCAGAACCGGCCGGTATGGATTTCAACCATGTCCGCATTCAGGGCGCGGGCCTGATGGATCTGAGTCGGGTCCGGATCAATGAAAAGGCTTACCGGAATGGATTCCCGATGCAGGATCTCAATGGCGTTGGCCACCGTGTCCGCCAGGGTGACGGCATCCAGGCCGCCTTCAGTGGTCAGCTCCTCGCGTTTTTCCGGCACCAGGGTCACCAGGTCGGGCCGGACATCGCCCGCAATGGAGAGCATTTCATCGGTTGCCGCCATCTCAAGGATCAGCCTGGAGAGCACCGTCTTTTTTAATAGATACAGGTCCCGGTCCTGAATGTGGCGTCGGTCTTCGCGCAAGTGCACCACAATTCCGTCCGCCCCGCCAAGCTCTGCCAGCACCGCGGCAGCCACCGGGTCGGGGTAATCCGCACCCCGCGCCTGCCGCAGGGTGGCAATATGATCAACATTGACAGCAAGTCCGGCCATAGTGAAATTCCTTTGGGTGGTTCAGGGTTCAGAGTTCACGGTTAAAACACTCAGTGCCTCAGTGCCTCAGTGCCTTAGTGCCTTAGTGCCTCATTACTTCAAGCTCAATCGACTGAATCATTTCAAACAATTCCTCACTTTTATCCTCCATCTCCCGGGCATCGACTTCATCGGTCTCATGGTCATAGCCGAAAAGGTGCAGAATGCCATGGATCAAAAGCTCTTTAAAGCGCGTCTCTATTGTGGTTTCGAGGATTTCCGCCTCCCGCGCGGTGGTATCCATGGATATCACCACATCGCCCAAAAGATCCGGGTTGATATCCCCGAATTCACCCTCACTCATGGGAAAGGCGATGACATTGGTCGCGCCCTGCCGGTTTAGATACCGGTAATTTAAATCAGCGATTTCCGTATCGTCAAGGAGTAATACCGAGAGCTCGCCCTCAGGACTGTCCAAGGCGTCTAAGAGGGCTTGGGCTGTTTTCCGTATCTGTTCCGTTGATAGTTTGAACCGGTTCTGGCGGTTGTCGATTAATATCGTCATGCTTGACCTTTGATGTTTCCGTCATGCCTTGTTTGTCCGGATACTCCACCCGGTGGTGATAGATGCCGTTTAAAATTTTATTGTAACTTTTGGCGATTTTATGCAGATCCGCCAGGGTCAGCGGGCACTGGTCCAGCTGGTTGTCGGAGAATAATTTGTTGATCAGCTGCTGCACAAGCCCCTGGATGCGCGACGGGGTGGGGTGCTCAAGGGACCGGGCGGCCGCCTCCACCACATCGGCCAGCATCACCAGGGCGGTCTCCCGGGTCTGGGGTTTGGGGCCCGGGTAGCGGAAGTTGTCAATATTAATTGCCTCACCCTTTTTCTGTTTTTTGGCTTTTTCGTAGAAATAGGTGATCAATGTCGTGCCGTGGTGCTGCTTGATGGCATCGATGATTTCCTGGCCCAGTTTTTTCTCGCGCGCGAGCTCCACGCCGTTTTTGACATGGGAAATCAGAATCAGGCAGGACATGGACGGGGCCAGTTTGTTGTGGATGTTTTTGCCGTTCTTCTGATTTTCTATAAAATAAAGGGGGTTTTTGAGTTTGCCGATATCGTGGTAGTAGCCGCACACCTTGGCAAGCACCGGGTTGGCCCCGATTTCAGCGGCGGCCGCCTCCACCATGGAGCCCACGATCACGGAATGGTGGTAAGTGCCCGGGGCTTCCAGCATGAGGCGGCGAAGCAGGGGCTTGTCCAGGTTGGCCAGTTCCAGAAGTGTGCTGTTGGTGGTGTAACCAAAGGCCATTTCCATCAGCGGGGTGACGCCTGCGGTAATCATCCCGGCGATCATCCCCCCGGCAAAGGCAAAAATCCAGTCCCAGAACAGCTTGACTCCGGAGAGTTCGGCCATATAAATGCTGACCACGGTGGCAAGCAGCATATTTAATGCCCCGAGTTTGACACCTACCAGGATAAAACTCTTATGTTCCTTGCAGTCCTGGCTCCAGTAGGCGCCCATGATGCTGTTTAACAGAAAGTATAGGCTGAACCCGTAACTGCTCTCAAAGGCCATGGCGGTTAAGAGCCCCATGACAATGGCAAACGGAAAGGCAATGCTAAAGCCCAGAAACTGGCAGATGGTCATGGCACCGGCCGCAATCGGGATGGCATAATAGATGGATGCCGCTGAAATGGCAAACGGGGTTTCCGGCGCAAGCACCTGGGAGAGGGATATGGAAAGCTGCAGAATAAGAAGCCCCATCACGATCACAAAGCTGATGAAAAAAAGATTTTTGTTCTGATACTGAAGCAGCTCCCGCTGATATTTGAGATGGATAAAATAGGTGATCGTCAAGAGAGTCAGAATGATGAGCGCGGTGCCGATGCCTTTTTTCAGAAGATCCTGCCGGCCGACCTGATTTTTTAAAGCCTGGAGTTTCAGCTTGTGCATCGGGGTTACGCGCTCGCCTTCCCGCAGGATCATCTCGCCTTTTTTGATTTTGTAGAGGATCGGTTTGACGAGCTCTTCCGCCTGCGCGCGACGTTTCCGGGTTTCGCTGCGGTTTAGGGTAATGTTGGGTTCAATCAGCCGCTGGGTGAAATCGACGATGAGGTTTAATAGCGAATAATCCAGTCCTTTAAGCAGGGGCTCGCCCACAATCCGGACCATGGTCTTGGATTGATCCAGTCCGTAAAAGTGTTTGAGGTTTTGGACCGTGGTTTCCTGCTCCGTGCCCACGGTTTTTAAAATAATGCCCTTATCGCCCTCCCTTAACAAAAGATCCTTGTTGGCCACCACCCCGTTGTCTAAAATTCGGGAGAGGATCTCTATGATCAGGCCGGAGATTTCGGTTGAGAACTGTTCCCGCTGCAGGATGCGATACGCCCCGTTGGTTACGGTAATGCCCAGGGTTTTTTCAAACTCGGGCTTAAGCTCCCAGATCCGGTCATGCAGGGCATCGATTTGAACCGGCGAGTCGGTGTCTGCGGCCGTTTCATTGGCTTCGTAGACGCTGCGGATTAAAGCAAAGGCTTGCTTGACCTGCCGGGCCAGATTATCGCCAAACGAGCGGTCATAATCATAGACCGTTGGTATCGATTCTATGGCCTGCCCGCGTTTTGCCCGGGTGGCGGCTTCATCTTCGACCAGGAAGTCATGCGGCGCTTTGATGTTCTTATCCGCCACATCGCCGGCCTCATAGGAGGGGTGGTAGATGATCAGCTTGGGATACAGGATCAGGGTGGCAATCACGGTGACCGCCAGCAGAAGGGCGATCAGAGGGGCGGTGGTTGTGCTGAAGCGGTTTTTCAATGAAATATCCGTGCGCTTGACTGCCATACACCTTCAACCCTAAGCCTCGGCGTTTTTTTGCTCATAGGCGTTGATGATTTTCTGGACCAGTTTGTGCCGCACCACGTCCCGTTTGGAGAAGAATATAAAGCGGATGCCGTCAATGTCAGAGAGGAGCTCTTTGGCCTCGATCAGCCCGGAGGCCCGATTTTTCGGCAGATCGCTCTGGGTGATATCCCCGGTGATCACGGCTTTGGAGTTAAACCCGATGCGGGTGAGAAACATCTTCATCTGTTCCGTGGTCGAGTTCTGCGCCTCATCCAGGATGATGAAGGAATCGTTTAGGGTGCGGCCCCGCATGAACGCAAGCGGCGCCACTTCAATAACACCCTGGTGCATCAGGTTCGAGGCTTTTTCAAAACTCATCATGTCATGCAGCGCATCATAGAGGGGCCGCAGATAGGGATTCACCTTTTCCGCCAGATCGCCGGGCAAAAACCCCAACGCCTCGCCCGCCTCCACCGCCGGCCGGGTTAGAATAATCCGATCCACCTTTTTTTTGGTGAGCGCGGCCACGGCCATGGCCATGGCCAGGTAGGTTTTGCCGGTGCCGGCCGGGCCGATGCCGAACACAATATCAAAGTTGCGGATGGCTTCAATATAGGATTTCTGCATCGGGCTTTTCGGCGTGACCGTCCGCTTTTTGGACGTCACATACACCGCATCCATAAAAATATCTTTAAGATTGATGCTGTGGTCCCGGGAAAGCATGTTGGCTGCATAGTCCACGTCATTCGGGTATAAGGGGTAGCCCTCTTTGATCAGCCCGTATAACTGGTTTAAAATGTTTGCCGCCAGATCCACGGCAATGGAGTCGCCCCGGATAAACACGGCGTTGCCCCTGGCCTGTATGGCGACCTCTGCGGCCTCCGCGACCCGCTGGAGGTTGCTGTTATGCTCGCCGAAAAGCTCCCTGGCCAGCTGATTGTCAGAGAACGTGAGTTCGGTTTTGATGTCTTCTTTGTAACTGGTCATGTTGGGGTATTAGATGTTTGGGTATTAGGTGTTAGGTTTTGGGTTTTAGGTGTTGGGTTTTGGGTTTT
>JBKHAE010000019.1:0-38436 GCA_046543065.1 Desulfobacterales bacterium
AATATCTTATTGATATTTCTGGGTTTGCGTATTATCGAAAAAGAGCCACACCCAAGTTATTTTTACGCTCGGTCCCGGGCGCAACACAGCCCGGGGACACTTCCAAATCCCCTGCTAATTCTCCAAAACCCGGACCGAGACGGTTTCATGCGCCATCACCGCCGCCCCGATGGCGCCCGCCATCTGCGGATCCGCCCGTCTGGCCTTTTTGATCCGAAGGCCCAGCAGCTTTTCAAGTGTGGCCACCACCCCCATGTTTTTGGCCACCCCGCCGGTCATCAGGACATCCCCCTCGGGTTTCACGGTATTGGCCAGAATGGCCACCCGCTTGGCCATGGCCGTATTGACCCCCGCCCCGATATCTTCAATCGGGGTTCCGGAATTTAAATATTTGATGACATCCGCCTGTGCCCAGACTGTGCAGGTAGAGGCTAGGGTAATCGGGGATCGGGCCTTTCTCGAGAGCGGCCCTAAGTCGTTTATATCCATTCCCAAAATTTTGGCCATCACTTCAAGAAACCGGCCGGTGCCGGACGCGCACTTGTCATTGGCGTTAAACCGCTCCACCTGGCCGTCCGAATCCAGTTTCATGGCCTTGCAGTCCTGGCCGCCGATATCAATCACGGTCCGGGCAGAGGGCAGCAGCCATTTCGCGCCTTTGCCGTGACAGGAGATTTCCGAGACCGAATGATCCGCAAAGGCCATTCTGTCCCGGCCGTAGCCCGTACCGATGCAATAGGTTATATCTTCAAGGGTCAGCCCGGCCGCGTCAAGCGCCCCTTTAACCGCCGCATCCGCCGAATCCCGGGGTCGCGGTTTGGATCTCAGGATAAAGCTTCCGATAATTTTATTGTGCTTCATGATCACCGCTTTGGAAGTCAGTGATCCCACGTCGCATCCGGCAACAATACTCATAGCAGGCCTCTTACGGTAAAAAATTCGTCCAACCGCTCCCTTGTCGCCTCCCAGGATTCCACCCGGTCGTCAAAGGCGTCGTCATTCATGATATGGACCGGTATCCCCTGTTTTTCGATATCCCGGGCAAAGGGCTTGACCATGCCCCAGGTGTTTCGGCACCCGGGGGTTCCGTTGTAGATGATGCAGTCCACACTGTATAATCTGGCAAGGGCCAGGCATTCATCCAGCCACATCCCGTGCTGATCATAGGGACCCCGGATGGAGCGCACCATGGGGAGCCGGGCGTTCATCTGGGCGACCGTATCAAGCATTGCCTCCGGCGAGGAAATATCAACTCCGTAGCAGGAGCCCTCCAAGGCCTGGCAGTAGGGGTTGTAGTCCCGGAAATTGCGGGTTAAAATCGAGCCGGCATTGGCGATGCCGCGCTCTTCCAAATAATTGTAGAAATTTATATCAACGGTGTAATGATCAATGTAGCACATTAACACGCGAAGATTTTCCGCACCGGCTTTCAAGGCGGGCACGCCGGCAGCCATCCGTTTTTGCGCTTCATCCCGCAAGAGTTCAAGCAGCCGGGTATATCCCGGATGGCCGGCAAAGCAGAACCGGCCCGCATAAATCATGAGCGTATAAATCGGGGGAATCGGGGTGGGGACCATCATGAGCATGTCTTCAAGGTCTGCAGTGATGGCATCCTGGGCTTCCACCTCTTTCAAGTTTTCCGCGAGCCGGTCATAGTCGATTTTTTTGCCGGTTTGTTCCTCCAGAAAGCGGATCATGGCCTGAAAGTCTTTCACATGGTAGGCCTGGCTCCGGCTGTCGCCGAGGGTGCTCGGATAGTTCAACTGGAAGAAGGGTTTGTCCAGATATTCGGCGGCAAATACAAAGGCGTTGGCATTCGTATCGCAGACACCCGGCGTATCGCAGAGCACTATATCAATGTTTTCCCCCATATCCGCTAAATAGGCACCGAGCGCGCCGCGCTGGGATGAGCAGGCGGTCTCCGGCATGCCGACTTCACAGCAGTAATCCATGTAGTCAAACATGCCCCGCTTCCAGACCATGGCGCCGATGGCGGTTAACACCTCAAAGGTCAGCGGTACGATGTCCATTGCGTAAAAAATGACCGGTGAACTGCAGAATGTGGTGGCGGCAATTTTTTTCCCCTGTGCGTGGGCGTCAAGAATGTTTTGGTAGTACCCGGCGAGCAGATCCATAAAATAAATGCCGGGGGGGCCCGCATCGACGAAATTTTTTACAATACCCTTGAAGTAGGGAATATAACGGTATGCCCAGGCGATCTCTTTTGCCGTACCCGCCGGGAATTTGGCCGCCGCGCTGAGTGTGCTGCCCATCAGCCAGTCATAATTGTATTCCTTAATTGCTGCTCGCATATTTCCTCCCCCGGCCGAGCCTTTCAAGAAAGGCGTTGATCCTTAATTTTAAACGGCCCTTGTCAATCATCGGGCCGTATTCGCGTTCCAGCCGCAGGCAGGCAATTCCTTCTGCCTCCAGATCCTTTTCAAACAGGGCGTTTTCAGCCCCGTGCAGATCGCAGAAGCGGATATTCTGCATGATGACGCCATCCACATGGCTTTGCTCGATTTTTTCCTTTAAAACGGCCAGCCGCTGTTTGTACCGGCCATACATGCGCGGGCATGTGGATTCGCCGAGATAGTGTTCGGCCAGAGCGCCTATCGGATCTGCGTCCTCATCCACCGGCCGGCCTTCGGACCGGACCCCGAAGCACAGGTTTTCCGCCACCACCACCGCATCGGTATCGGATTCGATCAAACGGATAAGATCCGGGTCGTCGGTGATACTGCCGATCAGCATAATCCGTTTGCGGACATTTTTTATGGGGGGGCTTTGGTTTAAGGATGCCATCCACTGCGTCAACGCTTCGTTATATTGGGCCCTTGGCATCACCGTGCCGGCAATGGTGGCGGCAAACATGTCCGAACCTGATAACACGGGTGTCTCAGATGTCCGCATGGATTCAATTTCAGCGAGCAGCCGCCGGCCCTTATTGTATTCCAAAATCGCCGCGCGCAGATTTTCATCCGTAATCGTCACTTTGAAATAATCCTCGATTTCGGCGATTAAGTACTCAATCTCCTCGACAAACCATTCCATGCCGTGGCCTTCGGCCTTGTGGGGCACATCAAAGTAATAGAAAAAGCCGGGTATAATGCCGTCATAGTCTTCGCCCGCCTTGCGCCAGCATTCATCCAGGCGTCGCATGGCATCGCAGCCGGGCGTGATGACCGCGCCGTCAATAAATTTGTAGGCGCCCTTGCCGACAAGCTGGAGCAGGCACTTGGGAAAACTGCAGATAAACGGCCCGTAATAGGCGTCTCCGATATCCATGCCGTCCGTTTCGATGCCCCGCATCCGAATCGGCAGAATCCCGGCGGCATGAAAAATTTCCGCCGGCACCTGGGAGCAGGTATATCCGACCACCGGCAGGTTTAGGGCCTTCCAGTCAATCAGCGGCTGGCATTCAATGTGGTTGGCCACATCATGGAAGAGCTGCATGGCTTATGCCTCCATCATGGAAAAGAGATTTGCCAGGGCCTCGCGCGCCTGGGCGGCGTCAGCTTCATATTCGTCGTCTTCCGGTTTAAGGATTTTACACACCCATGAGACAAGCCCCGGCACAACCGCCCGGGCTGCCGGCTTTAATTCAGTCTGGCTGTCTTCCAGGAGGTTACGGGCCGCATCCGAGAGCTCATCCAGATCAATGGCGTCCGTAAACTGGCGGATAAACCCGGCGGCTGCCTCGGGGCGAGTCTCATAGAGGCGGTTTAAAAGTCTGAGGCTGTTGTTGATGTATTCAGCGGTTTCCTGGATATCATATGCCTCAACCGCCCGGGCCAGTGATCCGGTAAGGGTGTCGTCATCCAGGGTGTCCAGAAAGGCAAGCCGCCGATTGACCGCCCGCCTTCGGATGTTTGCCATCACGGGCTTTTTTTCGATTTCTTCCTGAATGAATTCCTCTTTTCGGGCAGCTGCATCAAAAAATGCCTGGTTGACCTGGTCCTTTAATTCACTGAGCAAAATCCGGGACTTCCAGAGCGCCGCCGGATCGGTCAGGCCCAAGATTTCATCCAGCTTTTCGGAAAGTGTTTTATAAATCTGGGGGTTGCCGGCATCCCCCAAAAGGGCGCTGCCGGTATGGATTTTTCTGGCGATCTCTGAGAGCTCATTGGTCAACCCGGCAATGGCCGGTCCCTCCAGATCCCGGATAAACCCGCAGATAACATCGGTTAGAAGATCCGGGGGGAGCTCGTTCATTTTTTTAATCGAGATATTAAGCGAATCCGCGATGAGGTTGGCAATCAGCGGCAGCATGGAAAGCGCCACGACAACCTTTGCCGGATACTGCCAGATAATATGGTTGGCCATCCGGACAATGGCCTGAACATCCGGACCTGAATTCTCAAGCGCCTCCCGGACTTCCCCGAAATCGATGGATTCCACCCATTTGGAAAATCCGGGTTCAAGAATCCCGGCGAAGAATTCAGGGTCGTTTTGGTGGATATCGTTTAGAATCCGTGAAGCCCGGGTGATCATCTCCCCGGACCCGCCGCCGGCGATCCCGGAGACCAGGTCTTTTAAGATGGTTTGTTTCTCTTCGGCAGGGAGGGATTCAATGGTTTTAAGCGTGTTCGCCGCCGCTTCAGTCAATGCTTGGCATATTTCCGGCAGTCGGGCGGCCAGGCTTTCAATCATTGCCGGGTCTTCAAAAAGCTGCTGAAGGTTTTTGGCCTGGCCCAACATGTCAGGCCCGGCAAAGCTTTGCTGAAGACTTTTTCCCACCATGCGGGAGATGAGGTTTTTGAAAAGGCTGCGATCCGCCCAAACGTGTAAAACTTCCGGAATTAATTCACCGATTAGCTCGCGGACCTCCCGGGTCATCAAAAACTCCCGGACAACGCCGGCCCGAAATGAGGGTTCGCTTCGATCAAGGTCGGATTTTTTGTATATCCCGAGCGGGGTGGATGGCGGCGCGTTGCCTGGATTCATCTAAAATATCCTCCGAAAGCAGCTCTCTTGATTGATTGTTTGACTCTCGCAGAGATCGCTAAGACCGCAGAGAGTTTTTTCAAAAAACCCTTGGCGCTCTTGGCGGCTTTGCGAGAGAAGTCTTTTGCCGATCAGGCAGCAATCGTGGTTTTTTTATTTTCGCTCTTAATACCGGCATCCGCCGCAACCAGATGCCTGGCCAGGCGCTTGCCCAGGGAAAGAAGCGTCCAGGTGGGGGGAAGCCCCATTTCTTCCGGGATGACAGAGCAGTCGCAGACGTAAAGGTTGTCAAACGGTGTTTTAAGGTCTGCATCAATATTTTTCCCGATTCTAACCGTGCCGCCGGGATGGGCAGCCACCACCCAGCTTTGATAAATGTCTGATGCACCGGCATTCTGAAGAATTCGCTTGGCATGCACGGCCCCTTTGTGGAGCTTGAGCTTATCGTTTTTGGTGAGGGTCTTTTTAACCCACCCGGTTTTGGAAAGCTCACCACCGAGATTGTCGCGGATTTTGATCATAATCGGCAGGGTATTTGCGAATGAGAATGCCTGTTTGAACTGAAATACCTCCACGTCAAGGATGATTTTCAAAAGATGCGGCATGTTAAAATCAGTCATCACAATCCCGTCATCCGCAAAATGCACGCCGGTGCTCATGGGTACGGATTTGCCGCTGCCAAGGCCCTTGATTTTTCCGTACACATAGACAAGGGGGTCAAAGAAGAAATCATAACCGGTCGTTTCTATGCCGCTTTTGCGTAGAATCATTGGCGAGCCGAGGCCGCCGGCGGCAATAACGGTGACCGGCGCAAATGCCTGAAACGTTTCCCGGTTGTGCCGATATTCCACGCCGATGGCTTTGTTGTTTTCAATGATTGCCTTGGAAACTTTGGCTTTGTTAATAATGACGGCACCGTTTTCAACGGCTTCATCCACAAAATGCCGGGCGTTCCATTTGGCCCCGTAAGGGCACCCGTAAGTGCATAGCTGGCAATTTAGCCGGCACTTTTCCTGATAGATAAATTTATTTAATTTGTGGACATCATACCCCATGTTTCCGGCGCTCTCGAGAAATCGCTGCGGGCCTGGACCCATGAGATCGTCGGATAATGGAGCGATTGGAACATCTTCTTTAATTTTTGAAGCTTCTTCTGAAATGTCCACACCGTAGGATTTCAGCATATCAACCGGGGGGTCAAAGGCGGTGGCACAGTAGAACATGGAGCTGCCGCCGGTGGTAATGCCGCGAATCGTGGCCAGCATCTGATTGGTCAGAAACAGGCTTTTCCCCGGGATGGATGCCTGTGGAATCACCTGGGCGGCGCTGCCACGGGTTGGTTCATAATCCCCCCATTCAAGGATCAGCACTTTTTTCCCGGCCCTGGAAAGCTCCCTGGCAACGGTGGCACCCCCCGGGCCTGTGCCCACCACAATGGCATCGAATTCGGTTTTTGGCAGCGGCATGATGCGTCTCCCCCCTAAGCTTTTAATTTTTTTTACCTGATACCCAAAACCTAATACCCGTGAAGTTACTTAGAAGACAACGGCAAAAACCCTTCCCTGATGGAAATACAAAGTTAGCACAGCAAAACAATGTTTATTCTGTCGACCGTCGACCGCCGACGATTTTATTAAGAACCTATTACAACGAAATGTCAAGTAAAAAGTTGGACTTTTTAGAGTGGCTCAAATCCCGGGGCCGGGCCGTCGGAATCGGCATCCGGCGCTGTCACATTCTCTCCTTGCGGGTAGGTTTTTGGCACCAGGGGTTCGGAGGCGGGCCGGAGGCTCATCTTGTAGCCGCGGATTTTTCCGGCTTCCCGGTAAGATCCGGTTTTAAGGCGCAGTTCATCCATGGGTGTCACCACAATGGCCGCATCATTCTGTACCGGGCAGTAGTGCTCGCAGTACCCGCACCCGGCGCAACGGTCTTCTTTTACATGCGGCACCGGGTAGGGCAGTTCGGGTTTTTTTTCAAATTCAACCGCATCGTACGGGCAGACTTCGTCACAGACCATGCAGCTTTTTTTGTGCTCCCATGCCAGGCACTTCTGCCGGTAGATCACAGCTGTCCCGGTTTTGGCCCAGACCCGTTCGCCGGAAGAGAGTGCTCGGATGGCGCCGGTGGGGCAGACCTCGCCGCAGACGGTGCATCGCGGATCACAGTATTTGCGCCTTGGGATAATGGCCGGGCTGAACATCCCAATAAAACCGGCATCAAACCATATGGGCTGCAGGGTGTTGGTGGGGCAGGCTGTCATGCACTCCCCGCAGCGGACACAGGCAGACAGAAAGCTCGCCTCCGGTAGCGCACCCGGCGGCCGGATCAGCCGGGGGGCGCGGACCTCGCCTTCGGTATATTTGTCGGTGGCCGCGGTCAAGCCGGTAAGGCTTATCGCTGCGGTGCCCATGCCCGCTGCCCCGGCCAGCAGAAACTGCCGCCGGGAATGGGAAATCGGGGGATGGGCGGCTGCATTCGTATTAAGTGGCGCGGATAAGCTGAATTCAATAGCATCCTGGGGGCATAGTTTTGAACACTTTTGACAGGTAATGCAGGCCGAATGATCGGTTTTTGCCGGATCATCAATGCCAATCGCCCCCATGGGACAGTTTCTGGCGCATATGCCGCACTGGTTGCATGCATCGCTTACTTGGCGCCGGATTAGCGGTTTTTTGGCAGCAAGGGCCAGCATACCCCCCGCCGGGCAGAGATAGCGGCACCAGAATCGGGGGGTAATTTTACCGGCCGCAAAGATCAGAATAAAAACAACCAGTACGAAAAATTGCGCGGCAAATCGGGACGGTTCAATTTCCGCAAACATGAGTGAGCGGATATCCAAATGGTCGGCGATGGGGTATAGGGCGGCCAGCCCGAAATCGGCGGCTAATTCAATAACCGGATATACAAGCAGGCCATACAGCCGGGTAATCAAACCCAGGGGGGTTAGCCAGAAAATCAGGGAAACCCCGAATAAACCGGCGCCGGCCAGGAATATGAGGAGATAGAGACTTAGATGCGGGGAGAGCCATTCCGGCCTGTTTTGCGCTTTCATCCCACGATTTTTCAGGCACCTGTCTGACAGATCAATGGTGGTCCCCATGGGGCAGATATAGCCGCAAAAGGCCCGGCCCAAAAAAAAGGCTGAAACCAGAACGATCAGCGCCGGAATAAAGATCCATTTCAGGACCCGGGCCGACAGGGCGGTAACCCCGACCAGCGCCGGGTCCAGGCGAAGAAATAAGTCTGATGCCGCCAGATGACCCGCCCCGGCCAGAAGCGCCAGGAACAGGACCAGACAAAAACCTTGAACAGCTCGCCGGAAATTCATTAAACGGTTGTTTTCCGGACTTTCAGGTTCTCAATGTCCATTCGGCCGAGGCCCCGCTCATGGGCCAGGCGGATATGCTTGACCTGTTCCGGTGTATATTTTTTTCCGTACCATTCAAATGCGGAGACCGTATACGCATCCGCTGCCACCATATCGGTTGCCGCAATAATGGTTCCGGGCTGAATCACTTTGCCGGGCCCGCCCGGTCCGCCGGTGGTCAACACCCGGGTGGCATCCACCACGACGAGATCCGGCGTCAAGAGCGAGGCCAGGTCGACGATGGTTTCATGCAGACCCATCCGGTGCATGATGCTCCGGTTCTGGATCAGTCCCATCATGCCTTTCATGGAAATGCTGACGCCGGCGCCGGAATGGGATTTGGCCACAGGCACGGCAATCAGAACATCGGCATCCAGCACGGATTTTATGACATCAGTTTCTTTAAGGGTTTTGCCGTTTTTGATTTCAATTTCCTTAAAGCTCCGCGGGTTGGTTACCATCTGGGTCATGCCCGGTTCAATGGAATCACAGGCCGCGGCAATGCCGGAGGCTTCAAGGCAGCGTTCTGCCGGGGAAAGGGGGTTGTCCAGCACCAGCACGCGGGCGGCCCCGGCTTCCTTACACATGGCGGCAATGGCTTTGACCACCAGGGGATGGGTGTTGGACGCGCGCTCCGGGCCAGTGGGAAAGCTCATGTTAGGTTTGATCACCACACGGCTGTCCTTTTTGACAAATTTGGAGATGCCGCCGATCATTTCAACGGATTTTCGGACCGCCGCCTCAATGTCGCCTTTAACCACGGCAATATCGGTCTGGTTTTGGGCAAACAGCCGGGCCGGGGCCAGAATGGATGCGCCGGCCGCCCAGAGTATGCCGCTGGCCTGGTATTTTAAAAAATTTCGTCTACTTATCAGTTTCATGGGTTAATCCTTAACGTATGGGGTTGATTTGAAATGTTATTCAAGCACATCATTTTTAATAATATACGTAATCTGATGTATTTCAATGCGCTGACCGCAAAATTTTTTAACTGCAGGCCTGAACACTGAAGTATTCCCGACGGCCGTACGCCCGGGACCGAGCGTAAAAATAGCTTTAAAGGCATTGAGGCACTGAGTTTTTCAAACTGTAAACCTTGAAGTCATTTAGAACCAGCATCAAGCCGAGCGCTAGTAAGCCAGCAGGGTTGCCAAAAGGCCTGAGATTACAATCCCGTCAAAGGTTCCCGCCCCGCCGATGCTTGCCACACTGGTGTTGATTCTTTTGATTTCATTTAAGTGCAGAAGATCCGCGCCGATAAGCGGCCCCAGGACGCCGGCGCAGAATGCGATGATCGGCGCCAGTTCCTGATGAAACGAAATACCGCAGAGGGCGGCCAGAAGCCCCGGAACAAGGGCGGGCATGGCGATGCCGACTTTTGGAATGGGGCGGGCCATGTGGTAGCAGGCAGCCACGTTAATGGCTACGGCCAGGACGGTCAGGAAAAGTGCGGTTATGCCGTAGAGGCTGATCCGCAGGATTTCATAGATGACGATCATAACCGGTACCACGCATCCCCCGAAATTCACCGCAATCACCGTGTAAGGCGTGCGCCGCATCCGGTCCGGAAACATCCGTTCAAAACCGAACATACTGAAAGCGGGGGATTCCAAAATTTCTGTGCGGGGAATCTGTTTAACCGGTATGTTGATCATCCCGCCGAGGAAAATGCCTAATGCCGCCCACATGGAAACCCCCGGGCTTAATCCCAGGCGCCCCAGGGCGGTCAGCATGATATCGGCAAGAAATATGGGCAGCAGAATCAGAAGGCCGAAAAAAGCGGCCAGCGGCAGGCATCCGTAAGGCATTCAGAATCTCCAAAATCATTTAAAGAAGTTTGTCAAAAAATCAGTATGGCGTCTTACTCTTACTCTTATTCTTAATCTTAATCTAAAACAATAAATTCCCGACTGTTAAAACGGTTTATGGCGAAGCAGCGGTCATGATAAATTTCTCTCCTGTTGATCCGGCCGGGAATCGATTATATGCAGCCGAATCCGTCTGTGGGCCGAAAATCGGAAGTTTTCTGCTGCTGGCCAAAATCCGGGTTTTGGCTGTAATCAACGATTTTTCCCGGGTGCTGAAAATTGGCATGACGCACAAACCGGGGTTATGTTATTTGAGAAACAATCTAGAGTTAAGAGTAAAATTGGAAATCCTTGGACTGTATACCTGAAGTTATTCAGAAAACCTTTTAAAGTTAAAGGAATAGCGACACCATGTGCCTTTCTGAACAGCGCATATGCGGTAAAACCTGGGATGAATTCTTGAAAACGATTCAATCCTTTCACGGATTTCCGGCTCCCGGGCTTGTGCTGGGCTCCTTTATGGTGGATTTGGCTAAATCCCTGATCAGCGAAGAGGTGGAGGCGGATGCCATTGTTGAAACCCGCCACTGCCTGCCGGATGCCGTGCAGATTTTTACCCCCTGCACCATCGGCAACGGGTGGATGAAAATCATGGATTGGGACAAATTCGCCCTGACCCTCTATGATCGGCACAAGCTGGACGGCTACCGCATCTGGTTTGATCTTGAAAAGGCCAAAGCCTTTCCGGATCTTTACAATTGGTACATGAGGCTTGTGCCCAAAAAGGACCTGCCGATTTCAGTGCTTTTAGAGGTTTTGGCCGAGGCGGGGCATTCAGTGCTATCCTATGCACCCGTTACAGTGACAAGCCATTACAGCCGCGAGAAGAAAAAGACCATTAATATCTGTGCCGGATGCGGCGAGGCATATCCCGCATGGCAGGGTTCTTTATGCCGGGCCTGTCAGGGGGAAGGGTATTATGCCGTACGCGCTGAAGATGAAAAGACTGATTCCGATGCAGCGGATGCGGACGGCGCGTGCACGGATTATCCCAAATTAAAGAAATTGCCGGTGGAGCAGGCGGTGGGCAAACGCCTGAGCCATGACATTACCGAGATCCGCAAAGGCGAATTCAAAGGGCGGGCCTTTAAAAAAGGCCATGAAATCAGGCATGAGGATATCTGCCACTTCCATCGCCTGGGCAAGCAGCATGTATATGTCGAGGAAGTCGAATCCGCGCATATTCATGAAAATGAAGCGGCTGAACGCATGGCCAACGCCTTTTGCGGCCCGGGGGTGACATGGCGGGGCGAACCGGTTGAAGGAAAGTTAAAGCTCCAGGCCAAAACCGACGGTCTGCTTAAGGTTTCAAAACCGGCGCTGGCGGATATCAATATGCTCGGCGAGGTCATGTGCGCCACCCGCCACACCCATACCATGGTCAAAGCCGGCGACATCGTCGCGGCCACACGCGCCATTCCGCTTTTGGTCCGCAAAACGGTGGTTGACCGGGCGGTTGAGATTGCAGAGGCGGCATCGGGTATGATTGATGTCAGCCCGCTCAATCAGGCCAGCGTGGGGATTATTATTACCGGCAACGAGGTCTACCATCAGATCATTGAGGATCAGTTCGAGGCAATTCTTCGGTCAAAAGTCACGGAGCTTGGCTCCAATGTGGCAGATGTGGCATTTGCGCCGGATGATGCCGATAAAATCGCAGAGATTCTCCGCCGACTGCTTTCTGCCGGTGTGGATTTGATTCTTACTTCCGCCGGCATGTCGGTTGACCCGGATGATGTCACCCGCATGGGCGTGGTTAAGGCCGGCGGCGAGGCTTGCACCTATGGGTCGCCGGTGCTGCCCGGGGCCATGTTTATGATCGCCTATGTGGAGGATGTTCCGGTTTTGGGGGTGCCGGCCTGCGGCATTTATCATAAGACCACCATGCTGGATCTGATTCTGCCCCGCGTGCTCGCCGGCGAGCGGCTGGACCGGTCTGATATTTCAGAAATGGGCCACGGCGGTCTGTGCCTTGACTGCAAGGTCTGCCGCTTCCCGGATTGTCCGTTTGGTAAGTAACTTAATGCCGGTGAGGGGTGAGCATATTGAAATCGGGTTTGACCGGGCCTATCGCCTGGCTGTTGAAAACGCGCCTTTGCTTGCCAGGCAAATCCTTCCGATTCAGAATACAGTCGGCCGCGTAATGGCCGAACCGGCCATTGCCAAAGTCAATTCACCCTCCGTGGGCGCCTCGCTAAAAGACGGTTATGCCATTATATCTGCCGATCTTTTCCATGCCGCCCCTGAAAACGCGGTTAAGCTGGAAATTGTCGGCAGTGTGGCCGCCGGGGGTGAGTCGGATATTCGGTTGACCAATGGGCAGGCGGTTCGGATATTGAGCGGAGCGCCCTTGCCGGAAGGCGCTCAAGCCGTTCTGGCCGATGAGTTTACGGATGCCGGGGCGGACGGGAGATGGGTTTTCGCCCGGGCCACGGCCGAGCCCGGCAGAAATGTGCAGCCCAGGGGCGAGGATGTCTGCCTGGGCGAAAAACTCGCTGAGGCGGGTCAGGTGGTATCCCCTCAACTGGTGGGCCGGCTGGTGGCGGGCGGCATTTCGGCGCTTTCCGTCTTTAAGAAGCCCCGCGTCGGACTTCTGGCAACCGGCAGTGAAATCCTGCTTCCCGG
The DNA here is from genome assembly GCA_046543065.1 of Desulfobacterales bacterium. Classification (GTDB taxonomy): domain Bacteria; phylum Desulfobacterota; class Desulfobacteria; order Desulfobacterales; family Desulfosalsimonadaceae; genus M55B175. Next base: position 12,811 of record JBKHAE010000019.1, read on the forward strand.
CAAACCGCCGGCGGCCGGCAAGCTTTATGCCAGCAATGTGGCCCTGCAGCAGGCCTGGTTGGCGGGTGAAGGCATAGATACGGAGGTTTTGATATCAGCGGATTCATTTGATGAAATGGCCGGTGCCATCCGGGAGCTTCATGAGACCTGTGATGCGGTCATCACTTCGGGCGGTGCCTGGAAAGGCGACCGGGATCTGGTGGTGAAGGTTCTGGACTCGCTTGGCTGGGAGATGTTTTTTCACCGGGTCCGCATGGGGCCGGGAAAAGCCTTGGGGGCCGGCCGTCTGAACGGGAAACCGGTTTTCTGTCTGCCCGGCGGTCCGGCCTCTAATGAAGCCGCATTTATCATGATTGCATTCCCGGCGATTTTAAAAATAGCCGGATTTCAGCACTGCCCCTATCTGTATCTGACGGGAAGACTGGAAACCGAAGTATACGGCCAGTCGGACTGGACCCAGCTCATCCAATGCGAGATCCGGCAGACATCGCCGGAGGTTGTGCTTTGTCCCAAGAAATTGAAAAGCCGCTTGGCTGCCATGACCCGGACGCCGGCGATTGTGAAAATTCCGGAAGGGGTGGAAAGGATTGCGGCAGGTTCGCTGGTGCCTTTTATTTGCCTTGATCGCCAAGTGTTTGAATGGCCGATAAATGACACCCCCTCACCTTAACTTTAATCCTTTAGTTCCCTTCTCCCCTTCGAAGGGGAGAAGGTCAGGATGAGGGGATGCCAGAAATGGGCAAAAGACCTAAAGCTTACCCTGGTTTTAAAAATCTCCGGCTTTTTCCTTCAACGCTTCGAACTTCGGGCCTACCGCCTCAACAATTTCCTCAATGACCGCGGCGGCGCTTTTGACTTCATTTATCATACCGGCAAACTGGCCGCAGCAGATTTCCGCGTCATCGGCATTTCCCAGGTTCTGGGCATGGTACTGGGAATGGGCGTTCAAATATGCCGCAAGTTCTTCCGGAGAGGCCCCGGATTTGTGCATCTCTGTATATTGTTCCGTAAACTGGTTTCGAAGATCCCGGGCGACCATAAAGTCCTTGGAAATCGTCACCGTGCAGGCATCCCGGCAGTTGACGATCGCCTCCTTGACCCTATGGTGGCTTTCCGATTCCTGGGTTGCCATAAACCGGGTGCCCATATAAATCCCGTCTGCGCCAAGGGCCAGGGCGGCCAGCACGCCCCGGGCATCCCCGATGCCGCCGCCGGTGACGACCGGGATGCTTACCGCATCGGCCACCATGGGAGTCAGGGCAAATGTGGTCAGCTCTGTAAAGCCTTTGTGTCCGCCCGCCTCATAGCCTTCGCAGATCACCGCGTCCACACCGGCTGCCTCGGCTTTTTGGGCATGCCGGCCGGTGGATATGGCATGGAGAACCTTGATGCCGGCTTGTTTTAACCGGTCCGTATAGATATCCGGCCGCCCCACAGAGGCGATGACCACCGGCACCTGCTCCTCAATGATCACTTCAACGATTTTTTCCGAATACTTGACGGATTCCCCCACGCCGATCACCACGTTAACGCCAAAGGGTGCATCTGTCATGGATCGCACTTTCCGGATCTGCTCACGCATGCGCTCTGCCGTAAGATCCACATCATAGGTAATCTCCGAAGCCCCGGAATTGGGCCCAAGGGTGCCCAGCCCGCCGGCGCCGGATACGGCGGCGACCAGTTCCGCCCCGCTCACCCAGTTCATCGGGGCCTGGATAATGGGGTAGCGGATGTCAAGCAGATCACAAATACGGTTTTTGGCCATGATTTACCTCCTTTGATAAAAGGAAATATATTACCGATCCAGAGCCTCGCGAATTTTTTTCAGCATTCTTTCCAAAGGGTAGGGCTTTTGCAGGAAATAAAAGCGGTTTTTTTCGATAACATCGATCCGGGCCTTCTCTTCGGTATAGCCGCTGCTAAGAAGAATGCGGCTGCCCGGGGTTTTTTGAATGATTTTCTGGGCCAGCTCAATGCCGTTGCCATCCGGCAGGATTACATCGCTGAACAACAGGTCAAACCCATTTTTTGCCTGGTCGATGAATTGGCGGGCTTCGGTAACAGAGGCCGTTGCCTCGACCTGATAGCCATTCATAAGAAGTGCTGAACAGATCATTTCCCGGACCTCGTCCTGGTCCTCAACCAGCAGAATCCGCTCCCCCTCCCCCTGGTTTCTGGGCTGGGCATCCATATCATGCGGCATATCCTCATCTTCAGCTGGTTCTTCGCTTTGCTCAAGAACCGGCAGATAGATTTTAAAGCGCGTCCCATGCCGGGGTTCGCTGTAGACATTGATCCAGCCGCCGTGCTGTTTGATCACGCCGTACACCACGGACAAGCCCAGGCCGGTGCCCTGGCTGGAGACTTTGGTGGTAAAAAACGGTTCAAATATATTTTCCGCCACCTCGGGCGACATGCCGCACCCGTTGTCTTCGAAGGTCAGACAGACGAAATCCCCCGGGCGGGCGTAGGCAAACTGTCGGCTGTAAAATTCGTCGATATGGATGTTTTCCGTAATGATGCGAAGCGTTCCGCCGTCAGGCATGGCATCCCGGGCATTAACGACAAGATTCAGGATGATCTGCTCCATTTGGGCGGGGTCGGCGTTGATCCGGCTTAAATCTTCGGACAGTTCCGTCCGGAGTTCGATGTTTTCGCCGATCAGGCGCCGGAGCATCTTGTTCATATCCGCCACCACCTGGTTTAAATTAATTGTCGATTTCTCAAGTATCTGCCGCCGGCTGAAGGCAAGCAGCTGGCGGGTCAGCGCCGCGGACCGATCAGCGGCGCTTTTGATCTCGTTAAGATATTTTTCCTGTGCCGCTGGCTCGTCTTTTTTAAGCTGCATCAGCTCGGCACAGCCCAGAATGGTGGTCAAATAGTTGTTGAAATCATGGGCCACCCCGCCGGCCAGTGTGCCGATGGCCTCCATTTTCTGGGAGTGATAAAGCTGGCTCTGAATCTGATCCTTTTCCTGCCGGGCCTTATTGAGATCGCTGACGTCTGTCAGGATGCCCATAAAACCGGCAAATTCGCCGTCCTCATTAAACATGGGGTTGGGGGATACGATCGTGGATAGCACTCGTTCATCTTTTCCGATCCAGTCGATTTCAAAAACATGCGTTTCGCTCTGCGGCCAGTTGGCCACTTCAGTCTCAAGTTTTTGTTGATTTTCCTGATTCAAAAATTCAATCGCCGGCCGGCCGATCATCTCCTCGGCCGCGTATCCGGACATACGGCAGAGGGCCTTGTTGACATAGCTGATATAGAGCTGATGATCAATGATGGCCACACCGTCATTCATGGTTTCAACAAGCGTGCGGTAATTCCTGAGTGCAGCTTCGGCTTCTTTCCGCTGGCTGATATCCCGGACCAGCCCCTGGATCACCTGCCGGCCGTTTAATTTATATACGGATGCAGAGACTTCCGCCGGGAAACGCCGGCTGGTTTGGGTCTCAAACTCGATTTCAAAATTGACAAATCCCTCCCTGAAAAGGGATTCAAAAGCCGCGTCGCTGCTCGCCTGGGATTCAGGGGTGTTGAGATCCTGGACGTTTAAAGAGAGCATTTCGGATTTGGAATAGCCGAAAAGCGAGAGCGCCTTATTATTGACATCCAGAATGCGGCCGTCGGGTTCGTGGATGAATATGCCGTCGTTTGAGTAGAGAAAAAGCTTGCTGTATTTTTCCTCGCTCTCACGGATTTTCAGTTCATTTTCCCGGCGCTTGGCGCTCATGTCATCAAGCTCATCCTTGATGAGTTTAATGGAATTAAAAACGCTGGCAAACGGATGGTTGGGGTCAATTTCCTCGAACCCCGTATCAATTTGTTCTTTTTCCCAGTTAATGCTGCCGATAAACAGAAGCAGATCATCCACATAGCGCTGGATCAGCCCCTGCTGGGCTTTATCTTCGGTCCTGGGATGCTCAGGGGCGGCCTTTTGATCCTTGCGGATCATTTCAAACGCCTGATTGATATCATCGGCTACAGCGATGGCAAAGGGCATAAAGGGCCTGGCCATCTTAACGGCCGTTGCGACCAGGGGATTGGCGCCAAACAGCACGTACATCCGGAAGGGGATCTCCCTGTGCCAGTTGAGCACGTATTTCATGAATAATTGGCGGCTCTTGCGGCTGAACCCCGAAATTTTTGCTGCATCCACCACAATATAGTCAAAATCTGACTGCTGTTTGACCGCATTATGAATTTTATTGACCCTCGGAATGTGCTCGGCCGTAAGCTGGCCATCCGGCTGGGAAAAGAGGATTTTACGGTCAATAATAACGGTTTTGCTGCAGTAATCCGGCGTTTTGAATTCCCAGTCCGGAGAGGTAAGGAGTTCCTTTGGTTCTAATGTGTCACTGCCGTGTGCGAGGCTGACCGGCTGATTGAATACGAATGTCCCCTTGGGCAGGTTCCGGGCTTCACAGATGTCAAGGGCTTTTTCAATGGCCTGTCGGTATTTTCCGCCGGAAAAAATGGTTTTTCCGCCGAATATAAAGCGCTGTCCGATTTTTACCGCCAGGTTCATGAGCTGGGAAAGGTTGCATAAAATCAGCCCGACCACCCGGTCATTGCTGTTGAAATAGTCAATAAAATATTTTCTGGCGTCAATGCTTACATTTTTCAGGCTGGAATAATCTTCGATCTGGATGTAGGGCCCGGTTCCCCCGGCAATATGGGCGGCAACGGCATCATCTAGCTGCAGCGATGCCTTGATGGTTTTGAGGTTTACAGTGCCGGAGGGACGGGTGTAGAGAATGGAGTCCCCGATCAGCCAAAAATCGACTGTATAATCGGTACCGAATTTTTGACTTTGCCATTCTGGTCGGGTATATATTTCTAATCCGGTGAGCGGGCAAAAATATTTGATGGTGTCTGTGGGCTGGTTCTCATCCGGTGCCATGTTCATATCGAATCACGCCGTTTTAAGTTTGGTTTGTGTTTTATTAATAGAAAATTGAATTTATATAAAGAGAAATTTTAAGCCGGTTGGCGTTTATTAAGGAGGTGTGTTTTGGGCTGGGAAACATGTGATACTTCGGTTTTTAAGGATCTTTTAAAAAATTACAAACACTTAAATCCCATCCGCATCCTGGCGGAAGGCGATTCCTGGTTCGCCTATCCGCGGCGGTTTTTGCTGATGGGAAAAGACGCCAACATAATTGATCATCTGGCCCGGGAAGATAACCTCTTGATTTTAAATACTGCATCAAACGGGGATGAGATCGTTGACATGATCTCCGGGGAGCAGAAAATCGGGCTGCTTAAACGCCTGCACCATATCGATTTTGACTTGGTGCTGCTCTCAGGCGGGGGCAACGATATTGTGGGCCGCTATGATTTCGGCTTTCTGCTGTATGAGAAAACCCCGGAAATGGAGTGGCGGGAATGCATTAACGCCGCCCGTCTGTTTATTAAAATCCGGCAGGTGGAGCTGGCCTATCGGGAGCTTATAGAAAGGATCATCGAAATCCGGCCCAAAATCCGCATCGTGATGCATACCTATGATTTCCCCATACCCTCGGATAAGGGCTATGAGCTGTTTGATGTGATACCCATCGGAAAGTCCTGGATCTACCCTTATTTTATGCAAAAAAAGATCCATGACCCGGAAGATCAGCGAAAGATCATCCGCAATATGCTGCTCAGGCTCAAAAGCACCCTTAGCAAAATTGAAAAAGATTATCCTGATAATGTGGTGGTCGTAAACACGCAGGGGGTTTTAGAAAAGCGCCACTGGGCCAATGAAATCCACCCAACATCACAGGGATTCGGCCTGCTCGCCCAGAAGATCTATTTTGAGGGAATCATCGGTCGAAAGGCATAGAAAAAAGCCTCGCAGGTGTCGGATTAGAAAAGCACCACGCCGATAACAACGCCTAAAAGAACAAGCCCGCTCCATCTTATATACGATTGAAGTTTCCGTTTTTTTCATGTATATTTTTTATAATTTTGTTGCCCGACGGGCTCAAAGCATTGCGGACAGTTTTACTATCTGAATAATCTAAATTGATTTTTCTATATTCACTTGCCAGTTAACGGGATTGCCATGCAGCGCCATAGTTACGGGTCAACAACTCATACGGGAAACGTCCGGTCCAATAATGAGGATACCTATCGTGCGGTTCCGGGCTTGGGGCTCTGGATCGTGGCCGACGGCATGGGCGGCCACGAGGGCGGAGAGAAAGCCTCTGCGCTGGCCGCTGATTTTATCGTCGAACAGGTCCGTGAGGGAGAAATTCTTAGCCGGGCCATTGCCCAGTCCCACCATGCCGTTAAGCAGGCGGTCGCTGATGAAAAGGGGCCAGTTGGAATGGGAACCACGGTGGTGGCGCTTAAGATCGTTGATACCAGCTGCGAAATCGCTTGGGTGGGTGATTGCCGAGCCTATTTGTGGAACGGCGAAATACTGCGGCAGCTGACCAAAGATCATTCCTATGTCCAGCATCTGGTGGATACAGGGGTGATTCCCGCGGTGGATTCGGATAAGCATCCGTATCAGGATATTCTGATTCAGGCTTTAGGGGCTGGAGACATGGATGATGTCTCAGTGGATGAAATCAGGGAGAATCTGTTTGCCGGGGAACAGATTCTGTTGTGCAGCGACGGGTTGACCAAAGAGCTGGATGAAGAAGCGATCACCGAAATATTGCGCCTTGACTTAAATGAACAGGCAAAAGTCGAGCGCCTGGTTAATGCCGCATTGGCAAACGTCGGCAAGGACAACATAACCAGCGTTCTGGTGTCTGCTGCGGATAACGCCCCCTCTCGGCTGGCAGCGGAGGATACAGTGCCCTTTATTACCCAGAAAATTATACCGCCTGGATTTTTGGACAAGCTTCGCGACTGGTGGCAGCGGATCACCGGCAAATCGGGATAATTGAGAATTCATCGAGTTGAGCTATGATTGAGCTTCCCAATTACGAAATCGGTAAACTGGCCGGCCGGGGCGGTGTTGCCGAGGTCTATCTCGCAACGCATAAACTGCTGGACCGGACAGTGGCCATCAAGCTCATATCCCCGGCCAAGGCCGGCGATCTGGCAGATAAACGGTTTCTCAAAGAGGCCAGGGTGGTGGCCGGCCTGCGGCACCCGAATATTGTCTCCATCTATGATGTGGGCGTACTTGAGAACAAGTACTACATCATCATGGAATTCCTGGAGGGCGGGGATCTCAAGCAGCATATCAAAAAGGGCGTTTCGCCCGCCCGGAGTGTGGAGATTCTAAAACAGATGGGCTCAGCCCTGGCATACGCCCATGATAAGGGGTTTATTCATCGGGATATCAAACCCCAGAATATCATGTTCCGGGGGGATGGCACCACAGTCCTGACGGATTTTGGCATTGTCAAGGACCTGACTGCGGAAACCGGCTATACACTGGACGGCACCAGCATCGGCACGCCTCACTACATGAGCCCGGAGCAGGCTCAGGGTTCCTCGGAAATCGACTATCGCACCGATTTATACAGCTTGGGCGTGACCTTCTATGAGATGCTGACGGGTGCTGTCCCCTACCAAGCGGATTCACCGGTGGCTGTGGCGCTAAAGCATATCAAGGACCCCGTGCCCCAGCTGCCGGATCATCTGTCCCGCTATCAGGCGATTATCGACCGGTTAATGGCCAAAAAGCCGGATATGCGCTTTCAATCCGCCCATGAGTTAATCAAGGCACTGGATCAGCTGGATCATTGGGTCAGCGGGGATACGCCGACTGAACCCATTGAATATACCGAAAGAACGGCATTTAAACCCCGGAAATCCAAAGTTCGGATAAGGCCGGGCTTTTTGATTGCTGTCATAGGGGCTGCCGGCATGCTTGCCGGGCTTTTGGTGTTTGCGCCGCCCTATATCGCGAAGCTGATGGACGGACAGCCGGCGGATCAAGCTGAATCCGTTGAGGCCACCGCATCCTCTCCATCAGGCGAGGCATCGGCGCCGGCCACCGACTCTGCCAAATCCGAATCCCCGCCGGAAACGGCCGCTAAAAGACCGCAAAGAGCCGCGGAGGAAGCGTCTGAGCCCAGCAAGCTGCAGGCAGAGGACGGGGCTGAAGATGCTTTTGCCAGGGAACCGCTGACCCGGGCCATCGGCAACCGGAACTATTCGGCAGCACTTAACCAGATACAGGAGATTCGGAGCGAACTTTCGGCCTCTGATAATGAATTGCTTCAAAAGGCCGATAATTTTTTATTTATCCGGAAGACGGGGAACCGATATTTCTCAATAAAAGTGACCAGCCTTTTTCGGGAAAAGGGGTGATCATTTTCGGCCGGGAAAAAGATGACAATACGAACGGTGAATTTGATGACTACGTCGAATACGTGGTTCAATAATCACCTAAATATAGGAGTCCGTATTTAGCAATGAACCCGTTTCTTTTGAGATTCTTATGATCATTCTTTACATATTCCTGTTTCTTTATCTTATTGCCCTTGTTTCAACCATGAACCTGTATTTTGTGGCCTGGTATGATTACGTCAACTTTCGGACCAGCCAACCGGACAGCGGGAATTGGCGGCAGTCCATTCACACCGGGAGAATGCTCTTATGCGTGTTTTTGGAGTCGCTTGCCCTTTTTTTTCATGTCATTACGCAGCCGCTCCGGTATCTTTTTGACCGGATGCCGCCCAAAAAGGTTTCAGATTCCCGCCCCCCGATTCTTCTGGTCCACGGCTGGGGCTCGGGCAGCCACGCCTTTATGTTTATCTCCCGGTATTTGAAACGGAAAAAATTTAAAAATATCTATACCATGACCTACCGGCCGGTTATGGCTGACCTCGAGTGGCTATCCCAGAAATTGGCGGATCGCATCAATGAGGTGCTAAAGGAAACCGGCGCAGCAAAGGTCAATATTGTTGCCCACAGCCTGGGCGGCGTATTGGCCCGCTATGCCATCAAGAATCTGTATATGGAAGACAAGGTGAGCCGGCTCATATCCATCGGCTCCCCGCACCGGGGCAGTCGGGTGGCCGCGCTGTGGCCCTATGGCCGGAATACGCTGCAGCTTTTGTATGAAAGTGATTTTATAAAGGCGCTTGAAGAAGGCGGCCTGACTCCGGGCCGGGTCAAATATGTATCCATCTATTCGGCGTTTGATAATTTTATTATCCCCCAGGAATCCGCGAACCTGGGCGACAGCGCGATTAACCATAAGTTATCCTACCACGGCCATCTCCGGCTCTTATACAGCCATAAGGTCAACCGGCTTGTCCGGGAGGCGCTCGAAGCCGGGGACGCATCAGCCAAACATTAAGACAGCATTTGTTTTACCGTCTCAAGCATCTCCGAGATCTGGAAGGGTTTCTGCAAAAACTGAAACGCCTTGTTTTTAATCCGGTCCGGCCGGGAATGCTCTTCGGTGTAGCCGCTTGAAAGAATGATTTTGATTCCGGGATATTTTTGGCTGATAAATTCGGCAAAATCGATCCCGTTGCCATCCGGCAGGATGACGTCGCAGAATAACAGATCGAAGCGCGCATCTTCGGGTTCCAGATGTTTCAAGGCCTCTGAAATGGATTCGCTTTCAGTGACAAGGTAGTTGTTTATTTTTAAGGCACTGGCCACCACATTGCGCACATCCGCCTGGTCCTCCACCAGCAGGATTTGCTCCCGGCTTCCCTGGTAACGGTCTTTGGATGCGTCCGCTGCTTCTTCCCCGGTATCCGCAGGCTCCGTGTCATCGGCGGCCATATTGGGAATATAGATGTTGAAGGTCGTGCCGTGGCCCAATTCACTATAGACATTGATCCAGCCGTTATGCTGTTTAACCACGCCGTATACCACGGATAGCCCAAGTCCGGTGCCCTGGCCCACCGCCTTGGTGGAAAAAAACGGATCGAATATTTTCTTAATGGTATCCGGGGGCATGCCGCAGCCTGTATCTGAAACGGACAGGCGGGAAAATTCCCCCGGCTTGGCATATTTGACCTCCCGGCAATAGGCCTCGTCAATAACAACATTTGCGGTCTTGATATACAGGCTGCCGCCGTCGGCCATGGCATCCCGGGCGTTTATAGCAAGATTCATGATTATCTGCTCCATCTGCCCGAAATCCGCATTCACCGGTTTCAAGTCAGGTGCGAGATGGGTAACCAGCTTGATATTTTCTCCGATCAGCCGCCTGAGCATCTTTTCAATATCTGCCACCACGGTATTTAAGTTGATGCGGGTGGTTTCGAGCATCTGCCGCCGGCTGAATGCCAGCAATTGGCGGGTAAGCGAGGCGGAGAGCTCTGCGGCGTTTTTAATGTCCGCCACATGCTTTTCGAGCTTTTTCGGCAGCCCGCCTTTGAGGTCGATCAAATCGATGGAGCCGAGAATCGTCATCAGATAGTTGTTAAAATCATGGGCCACGCCGCCGGCAAGGGTGCCGATGGCCTCCATCTTCTGGGATTGAATCAGCTGGGCCTGGGCGTCTTCTTTTTCCTTCTGGGCGTTTTTCAAATCCGTAATATCGGTAACAATGGCCAGGAAACCGGTGAATTCGCCGGTTTCATCATATAACGGCTTGGGGGAGACAATGGCGGAGATGATCCGTTCATCCCTGCCAAAGCCGTCAACTTCAAATACATGCCGCTCCAGGCTTGCCCAGTTGTTGGCCTCATCAGCGATTTTTTTCTGGTTTTCCGCATCCATGAAATCATAGACCGGCCGGCCGATGATTTCATCTGCATGATAACCCGATATGCGGCAGATGGCCTTATTGACAAAGGTGACATGGAGCCGGGCATCAGTAATCACCAGCCCGTCGTTCATGGACTCGATCAGCCTCTGGTATTCTTCCCGCTGTTTTTGGGCCCGTTTTTCAGCAGCCAGCGTGGCTTCAAAAAAAATGGCGTTTTCCAGGCAGTTGGCGGCCTGCGTGGAGAGCAGCGTGATCATCGACTGGCGCGAGGGGGTAAAGGCATGCGGTGTGAGGTTGTTTTCCATATAAATCAGACCGATCAGGCGCTGCTGGCGGACAAGGGGGACGCAGAGCACCGAGCGGACAAGCCGGCTGCTGATATGCGGATCATGCATAAACCGGCCGCTCTTCTGTGCATCATCAAGCATCAGGGGCTCCCGGGTTCGGCTCACATAGCTGACAATACCCGTGCACAGCTCAGGGCTTTGATCAATAGGCGTCGCCTGCATGACGGCAATATCTTCGGTGGCGCTGTGGGCCGCGGCATCAATCACGAGCGTTTCGTCCCGGTTGAGAATGAGGAAGGCTTTTTCTGCCCCGGAATTTTCAATAATGACCCGCATCAGTGTTCTGACCAGTTTTTCCAGTTGAATTTCACCGGAAATCGCATGCGACATTTTCATCATGGCGTTAATGTCAAGCTGGTCTTTAATGCTTGAAACTGCCGCCGGCGCTATAGCCGGTTTTGGATGCAGTGCCGCTGATACCGGGAAAGCCGCCTCAGCCGCACGGATATCATATTTCTCTTCCAATTGACGCACTTTGGCCAAAGCTCCCCATTGTTCGTATAATTGGCGGGCCTGCCCCATAAAGGAGGCGGCAAAATCATAAATGCCATGCGCATGATAGAAACGGGCCAGGCATTCACAGGCCAATGCCGCTTCCTGCGGGTATTCATTTTCGCGGGCGGCCTGAATGGCCTTTTTATAGGCAGGGATGGCGTCTTTGGCTCTGCCTTTAATTCCCGCCAGCTCGGCTTCCACCAGTTGGTATTTATGCAGAAAATTGGCCGGCGCGTGTTCGGCCCATTTGGCCATCTTCTTTTGGTTTCGTAAAACCCGGGTAATGAGTTTTTGTTTTTTTATGCGGCCGGATTGGCCCGCATAGGCCATACGGGCCATGGAATCGTAGAAAAACGCCGTGGGGTAGATCATGGAACCGGCGCTGCCGTCAATGCAGGCCATGACGTTGCGGGCTTTTTGATAGGCTTGCTCCGCTTTTTCAAAGAGCACGCTTAGCATGAGCTTGCAAAAGTAGAAATGCACCAGCGCGGTGCGATCTTTCGCCTTTTCATGAACCGCCAGCATTTGGGTCTCGTCATAGGCCGGCCCTGTGAGAGCCGCCGGGTTTTGGCTCATGCCCCTTAAGTTTAACACGGCCTGGTGATAGATGCAGGCCACATTCAGGTTGGTGAACTGGCCGATCCGGTTTAGGGTCTCCCTGTTTTTCTGAAGCTCCCGGTCCAGTTCATCAAGTGGGGCGGCCAGCAGATAGCGCATGTAGCCGTGAACCATCAATGAATGGCCGGCAAATTCAATATCTCCGTGATCCATCCCGCTCTTTACCGCTTCCTGAAGTGGTTCAGAAGCATTAATCGCGTGCTCTTTCCAATGCCGGATAAAGGTGTTGACCACCATCCGGGTACGGGCCTGGTACTGCGGAACCTCCATTTGCGACACCAGAGAGAGCGCCATCCGGCCGAAAGCATATCCTTCGGGGATTTTGCCCAGTGTGCACAGAATAAATCCATATCCGGCGCAGACATAGGGGGAAAATCCGGTGTTGCCGTGTTTGGCAAATATCCGCATGAGGCGCAGGAGCATGAGCGGCACCAGATTCGGGGTCGTCCAGTAGGCGGTTGAGGTAATGGTGGCCATCACATCCACCTGGGCCTGGCGCCGGGCGTCCTTTAACAGGGGGAGATCCAGAAAGTCGGCCGGATTTCTGCCTTTAAGGGCGAGCCGGGTTTTTGCGAGCTCCTTGAGAATATGGGCCTTTGTGGGGTTTTTCGGCAATGCCGTGCCCAATCGCTTAAGCAGTGAAAGCCCCGATTGGATCGCTTCTTCAAGCCGGTTTTGGGCCATCAGGGCATGAATCCGGACAATTTGCGCCTTAACCGTGTCAGTGACAGAATCCGCCTGGTTAAGCACCGTTTTGATCAAACGATGCATCGTATCATAGTCCGCCGTGAGGTAGGCGGCCTCGGCGCAGTCGGTGTAGAGCGAAAGCGCCAGCTCATAGTCCGCTTGCCAGCAGACGCGGGCGTCTTCTTGAGGCGCGGCTTTTTCGAGAAATTCGATCCCGGTCTGAAAATAATGAAAAGCCGCCTCAAACGCGCCGGAAACTGTCGCCTTGGCGCCCGCCTGATGGTTCAGCCGGGCCAGCAGGATATGCGCCTCGGGTGTGTCAGTCCATTCGCCGGCAATATTCAAGTGATTGGCAATGTTTATGATATGTTCTTCGCGCCGGTCGGCCGGCAGGTTGGCCAAAAGATATTTGCCGATGGTGTGATGGGTCTGTTTTTGTAATTGTTCGGAGAAAAGATGATAAACAGCCGTCCGGATGCGCTCATGGGAAAAAAGGCCGGTATCCCCGTTAAAGCTGATCAGACCTTCTGCTTCGGCAGGTGCCAGTTCCGCCACAATTGTCTCCAAAGATTTATCCCGGCATGCCGCAACAGTCAGCAGGTCGAATCGATTGCCGTAACAGGCGCAAACCCTAAGCGCCTCCCGGGTCTTCTCCGGCAGCCGGGCGATTTTCGGCGACATAAAGTCGATGACATTATCGGTTACCTGAATTTCATTGACTTTTTCAGGGTCCCATCGCAGACCGCATTCCGGCTCCAGTGTCAGGGCCTGGCGCTCATAGAGGGTGTTCAGGAATTGCCGGATAAAAAAGGGATTGCCGTTGGTTTTTTTATGAACGATTTCTGAGAGCGCACCGGTATCCTGGCCGTCACACCAAAACAGATCTTTGAGCAGTTTATTAACGCTTTCCACCGAAAGCGGCGGCAGGGTCAGCGAGTTTATCCGGGCGCTGTTTTTTTCTGTTTCATCAAAGTGCTTGCGCAGCGGGTGCGAAGCATCCACTGCATTGTCCCGGTAAGCCCCGATAATTAGCAAGTGCCTGATTTCCGGTTCCACAGCGAGCATTTTGAGAAAATTCAGGCTCGCTGTATCCGCCCACTGCAGGTCATCAATAAATAATACCAGCGGATGCGTGGAAGCGGCACAGGTTTTAACAAACTCTTTGAACACAAAGTTAAATCTTATCTGAGCCTCTTCCGGGCTAAGCGGGGCAAGGGCCGGCTGTCCGCCGAGAATGTGGGCAAATCCAGGAACGAATTGGCACAGCAGGCTTGCGTTAATGCCAACAGCGGCAATGATCCGCTTTTTCCAGGCTTTGATTCGCGCATCCGTTTCACATAAAAGTTGACGGGCAAACGCTTCAAATGCTTGAAGAATCGGATCGTACGGAATATCGCGTTTGTAGGGGTCGGCTTTGCCGCTGATGAAATAGGCCCGACTGGCCAGCACCGGTTTTTGGATTTCCTGAATCAGCGACGTTTTACCGATCCCGGGTCGGCCGGAAACCAGAAAAATCTCTCGGCCTCCGCCGGCCGCCCAGTCGAAAGCCTCCATCAGGCGCTTGATCTCCATATCCCGGCCAAAAAGTTTGTCCGGCAGATGAAAACCGGTGGCCTGGTCCTGCCGGGCCAGGACAATTTCCCGGATCTCTCCTTTATTTTTCAGCTGCTCAAGGCAATCCCTGAAATCCGCCGTCGCGCCGTAGGCGCTTCGGTAGCGGCCTTCAGGCGTTTTGGACAGCAGTTTCATGACGATTTTGGAGACAGCCTCAGGCACAGCCCTGTTTTGCACCGCCGGGGCATCCGGCTGACGGGCAATATGGGCATGAAGGATTTCGATCGGGTCTTCTGATATAAAAGCCGGCTCTCCGGTAAGGAGTTCATAAAGTACGGCCCCTAGTGCGTAAAGATCCGTCCGGTGATCCGCGGCGGCATTCATGCGGCCGGTCTGCTCCGGGGCCATGTAGGGCAGCACATGCCGGATGACCCATGGGTCGTAGATTTTTTCATTAATCCAAGCCAGATTTCGATAGGAGGCAAAACCGCAGATTTTTAGTTGGTCGCCGGAGGGATTGCAGAAAATCACATCCGGCGTCAGGGCATGGTGGACAATGCCCTGACGGTGGATTTCTCCCAGAATTTGCGATAAGTTAACGGCAAGAGTCAAAAGGGCAGGCAGGGACGCCTGACCGGGTTTGAAACTTTGATGCAGCGGCCGTCCGGAAAAGGGCTCGGCAACAACAGCGATATAATTCTGGTGATCAAAAATTTCATAGGGCTGAAGAATCCCCTCGCAGTCAATCGCTTTGATTTTTTCAAATTCATATTTACACCGGGCGATTTCCGAAGGTGCGGCATGGGCGGCATCAACAAGTTCAATAAAAACCGGTTGGCGGGTATCCGCTGCTTCTCCGGCCAAAAGAGAAGCGCTCGGGCACTCCTGTATTTTTTTGATGATTTTATAGTTTTGTATGGCTTCCATAATCCGTGATCAGCTGAAATGCCCGGAGAATATATATAACTTTTTTATTTCATATAATTTTTTCAATGTCAAAGCGGTTGTGCCGCAATATGCGTTTAAAACGCATGCTTTATTGACATGAAGGCGGACATGCATTAATAATAGAAGGAATTTAATTCTGTGGCGTTCATTCCGATTTAGAGGTGTATATGCCCAAAAAATACAAGCGAAGCAGCACAAGATCCCAGGTCTGGCCGGATACTCAGGCCATTGTCACAGCCACTGACCCGCTTTCCCCAAGCGGGCGGGGAGCGATCAAAATTGACGGTAACGTAAAGGACATCGGGTCGCTCGGAATGTTTCTGATTACCAAAGAATATCTTCCCAACAATGATGATGTTGAAATTGAAATCATATTCGACCCGGACTCGCAGGTTTCCAATTTAAATCTCAGGGCTACGGGCAAAACTGTGCATAGGACGCATGAGGGGATTGGAATTAAATTTACCAGTATTGACCTTTCCCGATTGCAGAAATGCATTGTTGAAAAAATGAACCGGGAAGAAAGAGCCGCAAATTCAATGTATACACTGGGAGATAGGAGTTCAAAAGCCCGGAGGCAGAAGAACTGATGCCAACCTTTTTTAATTTTTTAAGCTTGTTGAACTCGTAAAAAGTCGATTTTGGGACGGCAAAGAAAAAAGTTCAAGATCGCGGCGCGCAAATCCCGAGGAATGCAGCGTACTTACTCGTACGTGAAATTCCGAGGGATGCAGCGCAACAAAGATATTGGACTTTTTGCGAAGCCGTCAATGTTTTTTGCCGTTATTGCTATACCCCGCCTTTTTTCCGCCTCTATCTTTTTCTTTTTTTTAATGCAGAAATTGAATCTGTTTTAGAGATTTGGTATAAGAAAATTCTAGTTCGTTTTCCTTGTATCTGCGGCAAACTTGAAAATTGCTCAATTTAGGAGCATATACCTGAAGGCTGCAAAAGGCAATGCTATGGCGTCTGATACAAAGCGTGAGAAAAAAGATGAAATTCTGAATGGCTCTGAGACTGTGCTCTTAGTTGATGACGAGGAGATGGTTCTGGATGTGAGCAGAGAACTCCTGGAAGGGCTGGGCTACTCGGTGGAGACGGCTGGCAGCGGAAGCGCAGCCCTTGAAATCCTTGAGGCGAAAACCGATGCCATTGATCTGGTGATTCTGGATTTTACCATGCCGGAGATGGGCGGGGAGGAGACTTTCCGGCACCTCAAATCCATCCGTCCGGATGTGCCGGTGCTGGTATCCAGCGGTTTTTCATTAAACGTCGAGGTGCGCGAAATCCTCCGGCATGAGCGGACCGGATTTATCCAGAAACCTTTCCGGTTGCATACGCTTTCGCAGAAGGTCCGTGAGATATTGGACGCATAGCCTGTTTAGGAAAGGATCATATTCTATGGAAAAAGAAAAGGTACTCTGCAGCTATTGCCGGCGCAAACGCTGTTTTATGGGCGAGACGGAAAACGTCCCGGATAACTGCCCGACCAAGACGCGCACGGACCTGATCGCGCAGGCCAAAGAAGCTCTTGCCGAGCCGGAAAACCAGCAGATGGCCCAGGCTGTAGCCAAAACCTGGAAGGACTACGGTAAGCTCACCCGGGTGGAGGAAACCGTGATGTATGCGAGGCTCCAGGGATTCAAAAAGCTTGGCATTGCCTTCTGCGTGGGCCTTTCCGAGGAAGCGGAGAAAATGACCAACATCCTTTTAAACGAGGGATTCGAGGTGGCCGCGGTCTGCTGCATGTGCGGGGCCCTTTGCTCGGATGATGTCGAGCTGGCGGATGAGGACAAGGTCATCCCCGGCTACCGGCAGCCCATGTGTAACCCCATCGGCCAGGCCGCCATTCTGGATGACGAAGGCTGTGACCTGCACATCCTGGTGGGTCTTTGCGTGGGCGATGACACGCTTTTTATTAAACATGCCAAAGCACCGGTGACCGTTTTGGCTGTCAAGGACCGCGTCCTGGCGCATAATCCGCTGGGTGCCCTCTACACCTCCCGGCACATTTACACCCGGCTTAAAACCAAGCCGCCGAAAAAGGAAGATTAACCTTTTCATTTGAGAAACGGAGCCTCTTATGTTTGTTAAAAAAATAGACAGCGTCCCCAAGGTTAAGGTCCCAACCGGCGAAAAGGCCTGGAAGCAGGTTCTGATCAGCGTGCAGGAGGCGCCGAATGCCGCCCTGCGCCGCTTTATACTGGAGCCGGGCGGCCATATCTCAAGCCATACCAATACGGTTGAGCATGAGCAGTTCGTGCTAAACGGCCGCGCCCGCATCGGCATCGGGGAGAAAGTCTATGACGTGGCCAAAAACGATGCCGTCTATATTCCGGCCGGCACGCCGCATTGGTATCAGGTAACCGGGGAGGAGCCGTTTGAGTTTATCTGTGTTGTGCCGAACAAGGAGGATGTTATCGAGGTGCTGGAAGAAAAAAGCTGACCCGAATGTTTCAGACAGACTTCATACTTTTTATCCAATCGTATGCCTCCGCGCCTTTAAATACGTTTTTTCTTTTTATTACCAGCCTGAACGACGAGAGCACCATCCAGGCCGTTATCATTTCCTTTCTTTTTGGCGTCAATTTCCGCAAGGGGTTTCTCCTTCTTCAACTGACGGTGGTAAACGGCATTGCCACCGGATTTTTCAAAAATTTTTTTGCCCTGCCGCGGCCGTTTAACGTGGATGCCGCCGTTCAGACCCCGGGCTATACCCCAAATCCGGCCGGCGTCTTAACCGGACAAGATGCAAAAACCATATGGGGAGGGCTTCCGGAAGAGGCAGTGGCGGATTTCCGCATGCACCGGTTAAACAGCTTTGGGTTTCCTTCCGGCCATACCAGCAGCGCCGTGGCCCTATGGGGCGGGATTGCCCTGCTTTTTAAAGACTGGCGGATCAGGGTGGGCGGCCTGCTGCTTATCCTGCTTATCCCGTTCTCCCGGATTTACCTGGGCCGGCATTTCCCCGCCGATGTTTTGGGCGGATATGTTCTTGGCGGCGGCCTGCTTTTTCTGTTTCATTGGCTTGCATTTGCAAATACCAGCATTCAGGCCATCCTGTTTGAAAAATCCGGTGACGGCCGGGGAAAGGCATGGATTCTGGCGGCATTGGGGTTTCTGGTGCCTGTGCTCTTGATCGGCTTAAGGGTCCAGCCGGAGTACGCGGCCATGTGGCTGGGGGTAAACATCGGGTTTTTTTTGGTTCGGCTAAGGGGGATTCCGGATGATCGGGGCCCTGTGATAAAACGTATCGGCCGCATCCTGCTGGCCGGGGCATTGTTTTTGGTTCTTGAGCAGCTGGCCGAACCTATGATCGACTGGTGCCGGTCTGCAGATGCCCGTCTGCTGATGTATTTTATTATCACCTGCCTGCTGACGCTTTTTATCTGGCTTTCTACGGAAGTCATGGTGAAACTGGGATGGATGCATAGGGAATGAATGGATGCCGGCCGTTTTAAAATTCCTCCTGAAATCCCCCTAAATCCCCCTTTGGCCAAAGGGGGACTTAACGGAAATGGCCGTTTTTTATGGGCCTCTTCCAAACCCAAAAGCACTGAGGGAAAAAAGGAACAATAGGTTTCAGGTTTCAGGTTTCAGGAAAGATTATGCGAGCGAGCCCAAAATTTTGTTAGCCTGAACACTGAAACCTTGAACTGTGAACTTTGAACCGTGAACTTTGAACCGTGAACCTCAAGTTATTTCATCAATCAATAATCGGAAAAAACACCCGGAAAATACTGCCTCTGCCTTCTTCGGTTTCAACCGTGATGCCGCCGTTGTGCGCTGCAGCAATGCCCAGGGCCACGGGAAGGCCCAACCCACGGCCCATAAAGTTGGTGGAGTAGAAGGGATCAAAGATGTCTTCAAGGTTCGAATCGGCGATCCCGCACCCGGCGTCGCTGATTTCAAGGCAGGCATAATCCGCATCCATGGGCGCCCATTCAAGAGGAAAGTAATGGGTGCGGGTAAAATCCGAAGGATGCCCGGTCTTTACAGAAAGACAGATCATACCTTTACCCTCGTTCATGGCCTCCTGGGCATTGGTGATCAGATGGGTGAGCATCTGATGGATCTGCAAGGTATTGGCTTTTATGACCGGGCCGGGGGCTTCCAGGTCAGTGGTTAAAATTGTCTGTTCGGAAACAATTGCCTGAAAAAGGGGCAGATTCGTGCGGCAGTACTCGGAGAGATCCACAGTTTCATGTCTGCCGGGGGTTTTGCCGGTATAGGTGAGCATCAGTTGACTCAGTTCAGCCGCGCTTTCAGCGGATTCCATGGCTGCATAAAGCGTTTTGGGGACCGGCCCGATTTCAGCCACATCACTGATTCCCATTTCAAGGTTTCCCATCATCGCTTGAAAGTAATTGTTGAATTTGTGGGCAATGGCGCCGGCCATACGCATCAGGCTTTTGGCTTTCAGAGCCTGCTGATGCTGGGCCTCTTTTTTTCGCAATGATTCTTTGGCATGGATAAGCGCCAGGTGGGTCTCAATCCGGGCCAGCACCTCGGGCTCCTGGAAAGGCTTGGTGATGTAATCCACCCCGCCGGCGGCAAATGCTTTCAGCTTTTCCTCCAGCTCATCCAGGGCGGTAATGAAGATAACGGGTATCTCCCAGGTCTCAGGCGCGGCCTTTACCTGCCGGCAGACCTCATAGCCGTCCATCTCCGGCATCATGATATCCAGCAGGATCATGCCAGGCGGCTTGTCAAAAATCGCATCCAAGGCCATGACCCCGCTGCTGACCGGTCTGGCCTGATAGCCCCGGTTTTTCAGGATACCCGCAAGAATGCGCAGGTTGTCCGTATTGTCGTCAACAATGACAATGTCAGTTTTTTGTTCGTCCATAGTCTGTAAATAAAGTCCCCGTCACTGTCTATCCGCCCGGATCAGCTGCAGGATCTTATCATAGGCGAAATTGTCCGCCAGTCCTGCAAAGCGGGCGGCCAGATGCGCGTCATATGCCTTTATCTTTGCAATAAGCGCATGCAGCGACTCCATTTCCGCCCGGCGGGCAGCGTTTTCCATCTCAATGAGCAGGTTCTCCGGAACATGGGCGATTTGCTCGGCAGGCAAACGATTCGGCGCCGTGCCGGTTTTATCCGGCAAGGCTTCCAAATAATCCGAAGCCGCCCGGTCATGGGTATCACCGGCCGCTTCCGCCGCAGTCTCAGCCGGAACTAAAGGAATTTCAAACGAGAACACGCTTCCTTTGCTTATCTCGCTTTCCGCTGTCAGTTCCCCGCCCATGAGCTGCACATATTTTCTGCTGATGGAAAGCCCAAGACCCGCGCCATTTAATTTTTTCCCCTTGTTTTCGCCCTGCACGAACGCCTCGAATATGTAATCCAGGAAATCTGCGGCAATTCCGCAGCCCGTATCCGCAATCGTAAAGCGCACCCTATGGCTTTCCAGGCTGGCCGACATCTCGTTTTCCTTTACAACAGAAACCTGAATATTTCCGCTTTCCGTAAATTTCAAAGCATTCTGAACCAGATTGATCAACACCTGCCGGAGTTTAACACTGTCCGCCTTTATAAAGCGGGGGATGTCCGGCGCCAGAAAATACTCAAATTTAAGCCCTTTGGCCTCAGCCATAGACGCAAACATTTCCCTTAAATTTTCCATCAGATGCCGGATATCTGTCGCCTGCTCATTCAATGGGGTCCGGCCGGCCTCGATCTTGGCCATGGTGAGCACCTCATTAATAAGCGCCAGCAGGTGCCGGCCGTTTCTGTTGACACTGGCCAGCTGCTTTTTCTGCTCCGTCCCCAGGCTGCTGTTTTGGGATATGAGCTGGGAGAAGCCGATGATCGCATTAAGCGGGGTTTTCAGCTCATGGCTCATGTTGGCCAGAAACCGGCTTTTGGAGCGGTTTGCGGATTCAGCCGCTTCCTTGGCCGCAGACAGCTCTTCAATCCGCTGCTTAAGCTCCTGATGAATCGCCTGCAGGTTGTCCGCGGTTAAATTAATGGCGGTGGACATGGCACTGATTTCATCTTTGCCTGTGGCCTTCAACTTTTCCGGAAAACCGCCCTGGCCGAGGGTGTCCATGGCCTGGCGCCAGGTGGAAAAGCTCTGGTTTAACCTCAGGAGAAAAGCCACAAGGATGGCGCACACAATCAGCCCGATCAAAAGACTCATCAGAATAATCTGTTTGATGGTGGTGTTCATCCGGTGATCGATTTCCTGCTTTACCATTTCAACAAGTGTGGCGAGCTTGGCTTCGAATTGGGACCCTAAGAACAAGACGGCGGTATCCACGCTGTTTTTGAGGGCCAGCACCTGATAATCCCCGGAGTCCATATACTGATAGATAAGTCCGTCCCTTGAGGCATTTGGTTTTTGAAAATAGGCTGTCAACTGCCGGTCTACCCGGTCGAGCCGGGCTTGGGTGGTTTCCCAGAATGCGTTCATGGACTTTATCATGGCCTGCTGTTCTTCGGTTTTAAGCAGACTGGCGATATGAGGGGAGGCTTTGAGAATCTTCAACTGATTCTGAAGCAGGCGGTAATGCCTGCGCCATTCGGCAAAAGTGTTGTCCAGGGTTTCAGCAGAGAGCAGTTCATCCGTCAGGCGCTGCAGATCCATCAGCGTATGCATGGCATCATGGCTGATGGCCTCGGCATCTTTTAAGTCTTCCACAGTCGAGCGCAGATAGCCGGAAAGGCCGGAGATACTGGCCATGCCGAATGCCACCACCAGGACGACGATCAAAAAGCGGGTCTTTAGCTTCATGCATCCCCTTTTAATGCCTTAATGGCCCATTTTATCCGCATGCTCGGTCCAGTAAGTATCCGCTTCCGCTGTCAGCTCCTGGATGACCGGCTCCATTTCATCCGGATTTAAAATAAACCGGGCAAAAAGCTCCACCGCTTTATCCACGATGGGCGTTGGCGTGGCCTCCCAGTATCGATTCAGAATCCGGTAGTCTGCCCCCCGAATGGTGGTGAGCAGTTGCTGCTTGACCGGATGGAGATGGCTCGTGTCAGCACGATTGTTGGCGGAATAGGACTGGAAGGTTTCAGAAAAATGGGTGTTTCCCTCCGGCCCCATCCACCAGTCGGCGATTTTTTCCGCCGCCGCTTGTTGTGCGGCGTTTTTGGCTGTAAAAATCGCTCCGGATTCCATCACAATATTCCTGCCGGCCTTCGGATTGTGGGAGGGAAGAATGAAGACCCCGATATTTTCCGGATCAACGCCCTGCTCCAGCAGGACCGTGGAATAGTACCAGGTGCCGCAAAGCACCATTCCGAATTTCTCATTGTTCCATAAATAGCCGGCATTGGTAAACATATGGGCGGAGGGGTCGGTAAAATAGCCCTGCTTGATCATATCCTGCCAGATCAGCATGGCTTTTATGACCGGTGCATCCGAATACCCGGCCTGGCCGCGGCACAATTTTTTGTAAAAATCCGGGTCCTCGCCGATTACCAGCGCTTGAAACCATACAAAGGCATACCATTCAAGCTGCAGTGAGGAGAGGATGGGCGGGATGTCGTTGGCTTTTAGTACCTGGCAGACGCGGATAAATTCTTTCCAGGTGTTTGGCTGCTTGATATTTAATCGATCAAAAAGCGGTTTGTTATACCAGACCGGCCAGTATTCAATGCTGTAGGGAAACCCGTATACCCGGCCGTTTAGCGTATGGGCCTCGCGGATGGCAGGCGGGTAGTCATCTGCGTGTTTGTCCCAGAGATGGGTCAGGTCTGCCACCAGGTCCTGTTCCACCAGTTTTTTGACCCGATAAGTGGTCCACCAGGTGAAAAGCTCCGGCGCGTTCCGGGTGGGAAGTGAGGCATGCATCTGCTGGATGTAGAGATCCGTGCTGGGGTAGGCCATTGGCGAAAAACCTATGTTAATGGCCTGCTTTGCCTTCTCCCCCTGGAGTTCAAAGTTCCGCTGGAAACCGGGCAGATTACCCTTATCATGGGCCAGGATAATTTCCGGTTCAGAATCCGCCTCTTGCGGCCCTGAACCAAACACAAGCAGGCCGGCCAGACCAATCAGGCCTATCAGCACAAAGGCAGTTAAGATTTTGGTTTTTGTCTGCATGCCCGAATCCAGAGTCCGCAAATAGCCATCTGCAAACAACACGTAAAAAGAGAAAGCCGGCAGATAGATTTTTACGTTTTTAAAAACCGTCTTATTAGCAGAGTCACTCTGCCATTGTTACACGCTGATGTCCATAAATTTTCCGGCATTACGTGAGTGAGTCATAAACGCGGGACTTCTAAGTAACTTCACGGGTATTAGGCTTTGGGTATTAGGTATTAGGTTAATTAAATCAATAATTTAGGGTCGGCACAGTGGCCGACTCTACGATGAATCGGGTTTTTCCCCATTCGTAGGGCGGGCCACCGTGCCCGCCTGAAAAATAGATAGAACAAATTTACCGTGCCTCAGTGTCTTTAAAGTTACTTTTACGCTCGGTCCCGGGCTTCACGGTTTACGGACTTTCACCGCTTTTTAAAATCGGTCTTGCGCCGTGTGAATAGAGTCTTATTATAAGACTAGGCCAAATTCTCCAATTCATTTCCTGCGGTTTGCGTATCTTTTCCAAAACAAAGGCTTGGAAGCAAGCTTTAAGCTGCCCTCACTTCTATTCAACCCGTTCGCCCATAAGATGGCGGGAATCACTGGAAATGTGTTTATATGGCAAATAAACGCCACAAAAAAAGGAGGGAATTAAAATGGCAGCCATAGAAACCGGACATGCAAAGCCCAAAACGGCTGCCAAAAAACAGGTGGTCTTCTGGATTGATGGCGCCCACGCAGATCTTATAAATGAAATGCAGGCGTTTTACAGGCTATCCCACAAAGACGACTTGTTCATGATGATGATCGAAAAATTTCATGAATATTATCTTTCAGAAAAGGCTGGCGAAGGAAGCATCGAAGAAATGATAACCGATATGCAGAATCGGCTTGGCAAGCTGGAGGATAAATTTTCAAGGATTCTGGAGCCGGTGAAAATGCCGGCAAAGCCGTCAAAGCGGAAACCAGCCGCCAGGCAGCACTGGGCCCACATTTAACTTTTTTCTGTTTCCACCCGGTTCCGGCCCTCATCCTTGGCCCGGTATAATGCTTTATCCGCAAGGCGCAGCAGTTCATCCTTATCGCGAATATTTGGATGGTAAGCGGCCGCGCCGATGCTGACCGTATAAAATATTTCCCGGTCTTCATATGCGGCGGGGTTTTTTTCAATGGCCCGTCTCAGCCGTTCAGCCAGGGACAGCGCATCTTCAATGCCGGTATTCGGCAAAATCAGGCTGAATTCCTCGCCCCCCATCCGGGCAGCAACATCCGGGTGCCGGAGACTGCTTTTCAAAATTTCCGCTATGTGCTGTAAAACCATATCCCCCGCTGCATGGCCGAAAGTGTCGTTGATATGCTTGAAATAATCGATATCAAGCGTCAAAAGTGAAAATATGTGGCCATATCGCCTGGCGCGCTCGAGCTCTCCGTCAAGCGCGTTCATAAAATACCGGCGGTTCCATAGACCGGTGAGGTCATCTGTAGTGGCGAGCTTGTTGGCCCGTTCAACGGCGCGTTTAAGCTCTTCATTGGCCTTTTCCTCCCGCAGAAACAGTTTTTGGCGGGCAAATGTGGCTGCAAAGTTATCCGCGGCAAGACTCAGCAGCCCATGGTCAGTGTCCGTGAAAACGCGTTCCTCAGCCGTATCAAAAAATGCGAGAAACCCGCTCAGCTGCCCGTCCACCAGCATGGGCTGCATAATCAGGGCCTTCACCTGTTTTTTTAAAAGCCGCTCCCAGGCGGCGTCCATTGACTCGGGCAGTTCCGCCCGGCTTCCCAGAGCGATCCTTTCCCCTCGCGTAAACCGTTCCACAAGCCCGGGAAAGGTATCAAATGCCAGATGCTGCACGGGTATTGTTTGCGTGTGGTCGCCATCAGAACACCATTCGTGAGTTTTCGTCCACATGCTGTTTTCAAAATCACTGCTGAATATGTAGCCCTGCTGGGCGGACAGATAATTGCCTAAAATGGCTAGGCACTGCTGAATGCCTTCGTCCAATGAATCAATCCGCACGTTGGCGATGGCTGTGGCCAGCTCAGCCGCCGCCTGATGAAAGCGGCTGGTTTCGCGAAGCTGCTTTTCCCGATCCTTACGTTCGGAAATATCAAGGCCGATCCCCTGAAATTTAACGACCTGCCCGGATTTATCAAAAATGGCCCGGTTCCGCCATTCAAGCCAGTGCGCACTGCTGCTGCGCATGGTTTTGAACTCGCTGACTGCCACCGGCTGCCGGGGGGTTAATGCCATGTATTTTTTTTTGGGTGTGGCTCTTTTGCATTTACCTAAATTTTGACTGTATGCTTTTCTA
>JBKHAE010000020.1:0-38381 GCA_046543065.1 Desulfobacterales bacterium
AACTTAATGATCGGATGAAAGATAGAGAGCCTGAAGCAGCAGCCGCGTCCACACCCCCGGCGCAAGCGGCTATGGCACATCCCGCAGCGGATTCGTCCGCAAACACACCCCAGCCGCCTGAAAATCGATCTGAGGAAACGCCGCAGCCGCCCGCCATACCATCAGAATCCGGTGATACCCCTATCCTGGAGGATATCGGTCTGCATATTCAGGCCATCTCATGGAATGAAACCCCGAGCAGACGCATTGCGGTTATCAACAGCCGCCTGTGCCGGGAGGGCGAGCGGATCAACGGCTTTCGTATCCTTAAGATCAACCCGGACGATATTGTGGTCTCTAACGGCGAAACAACCGGCGCACTGTTGTTTAAACTCAATTAGCGGCAGAGTCCGCAGGTTATTTTCCGCCGGAACCCACCAGGGGCAGTTCCTTGTCCACCTGAAAATAAACCAAAAACCGGGCTTCCTCATTCGGCGGATGGTCTTCCGGGTAGCTCCGCCGCTTCAAAGATTCAATAAGCTCCCTGTCCTCGTCTTCTTTGGTCTTGGTCAAAAACAGGCGTTTCCCCTTGTAGCCGGGGCCGTCCTCAATAAACATGTACGCCGCTTTGGGGTTGGACTGCAGGTTTTTATGGGACAGCCGGTCGCGCATGATCATGGCGATGCTGCCGTCGTCCATGACATGGGGTCTGGCATAAATGGCGCAATCTACATTGCCGTCCTTGTCAGCGGTTGAAATAATTCCGGTTCCCTTGGTGTTTTCAAAATAAGATTTAAGGTCCATGACAATTCCTTTCGCATCTGATGTGGTTTGCCGTCAATTGTTTGCTATCGTTCAATAATAATAGCCATAATTTACAGTCCATCAACCTGATTGAAAAAAAAAGCCCTGTTTGCATGGGCCGGATTTCGTGGGCGGTTTTTGTTTATTAGTTTGATTTTATATTAAATATGTTTTTTTTGAGAATTTTTGCTGCAAGGATGAAAGCTTTGGCCAAGGAAATCAAAAGGATGAGATGCTATGAGGATACCAGGGCAAAATGCAAAATTAATTTGCTTGACTCGGATCATACTTTAGCGTTAAGCAATAAACCTTGTCTGTGGCGCTGGAATGATTTTCCCTCTCTTTGGGAGAAAAAGCCCTGATCCAGCGCCACAGGCAATTTTTTTGTTTCTATCCCCACTCACTTCGATAGCCGGTTCCGCCTTTGGGCCAGTCAAATCGGATGGCCCCGGCGTCGCATACATACCAGCATGACGCGCATTCCATGCAGGTGGCCAAGGTTTTGATCCGCGCTTTTTGGCCGACCATTTCCCAGCAGTCGCCCAGGCAGACATTCATGCAGTTGGCGCAGCCGGTGCATTTTTCCGTATCCACCCGGATAAATTCGCCGGTGCCGTCAACCCATTCCACGCCCGGAAATTCTTCCTCTGTTCTTGTCATCCTAAGCCTCTCTGGTATGTTGAACAGGGGCGGTTGTCTGTTTCGGTTGGCCGGCTTCAAACAGGGCGGGATTCGCCCGGTCGGTAAAATCGACAATCCGGTCCGCCAGTCGGTTGCCGATGGGGGCCAGGGGTTTTCGAAGGAGTTTATAGATCGGCCGGATTACCGGGATAATAATTTTCATGACGGGATTGGCCAGAAATGCAAGCTTTTCGCCGACAATGGCGAGGATTTTAATCAGCGGCCCCAGTATCCACAGCACAAAGTCGAGGCCGCGGACAAGGACTTTAAACACCGCTTCCCCGATAACGGGCCGGTTTTCGGGATCAAAGCACCTTTCCGAACGCCCCTGATAATCATAGGTGTTGTGCAGCCAGTTCTGGTAATACCGGAAATACATCCGGAGCCATTGGGTGATAATACCGGGGTCCTTGCGGATAAAGCGGAAAGCCAGGGCAAGCACCGGCGACATGGAATGGGTGAGCTGACCCATGCCCCAGGCATTGTGCACGAATTTGCGAAGCAGCCGGATATCTTTGGTTTCCTGGGCATACCGCAGGTTATACCGGTTGTCCCCGGAGATGGACCACTGGATCACCGAGTGGGCCCTGATCCGGTCATCATATGTTTGGAGAAATTCCTTTTTTGTATTGCCTGCCCGGAGGGCTTCGATGGCCACATCCGCGGCAATGTCTGCGGAAAACCAGGCTGCCGGCACGCCGTCGCATAATTCCGTGCTCTCAAGACCGGCTGCATCACCGATTAAAAGAATCCCGTCATCATGGTTTTTCATGTTGCGCAGATCCGGATCAAGGCCCACATAAATCTCGAATCCTTCCCACATGCGGGCGCGGACTTTACTTCTGGGCGCCACCTCATCGGCCCACCAGGGGAGTTTGCTGGTGATATTGACATGATATTCCCGGAATCGTTTTTTGAGGTTGGGCACCTTGCCGCCATCCAGCCGCAAGCAGTGGTCCTGGATGTAATGAATGCTCTCCCGGTAGGGCCAGACCATCATCCGTTGCCGTGGCCCAGGGGCGGGGCGAGTTTCTGCTCGTCCCACCCCCAGCAGAACCGCAGGGAGTAGCCAAAGACCCGATCCACATCCGCCTTGTCCATTACATAATCATAAGTGTCTGAGAGGGATATGGCCTCGGGCGGGTATTTTTTTCGGATGCCGGCTTTTATTGCTACCAGCCCCTGGGAGCCTTCTGCGTCGATCACGATTTTTGCAAAAATCCGGGTGCCGTCCTCCAGACATACCCCGGCGACCGTCCCATTGGATCTAATGACATCGGTAACCGTGGTTGAGGTCCGCAGCTCAACACCAGATTCGACCGCTTTCCTGGCTTCCCACTCGCAGAAGGGCTTGCAGTAGGTGTTGTATCCGAACGCGATAACCGGTGAAAACGGCCGCGGCACCCGCAGGGTGTCGTCGATTTCAATGTCACCGCTGTCAATGTCCTTGATAATGTAATTAATGATGCCGTCCGCCGGCCGCTCAAACGGCGGGTTGCCGTTGCGGATAAAGTCAGGCCCGAACAGAAACCCGTAGATCGGGATGGTGAGGCCGGATATGACCTTTTCCCCCACATTTTCGGCGCGCTCAATCATCAGGGTCTTAAGTCCGGCATCCGCGCATTTTTTGGCGGCCACCGGTCCCCCGAACCCGGCGCCAATCACCACCACGTCATAGGATGCATCCATTAAACCAGTCCTTCATTAGTTATCGAATAAGCCTTTTACTTTATCTTTTACCGAATCTGCCGTGGAATCGAGTTCCTTCTGGCCTTTTTTAAGGGTATCACCGAGCTGGCCCTTGGCGTCGAGCTGCAAGTTTTCAAAATTTTCCCCAAGTTTCTTTAACTCTTTATTTAGCGCCTCGCGGACCTGGGAGGATTGAATTTCTTCGTATATCGCGTCAAATATGATCTGCAATGCCTTGGCCGGCGTGATACCGCCGTCCTTTTCTCCGATATTTTTCAGATGCAGATCCGGCAGCGTGGCGGTGACTTTTTGGTCTTTGAGCATGGTCATGGCCAGGTCAACCTGGCCGTCCGTTAAAATAAAATCCTTGATGATAATATTTTTTTTGGGTTTTTCCTTTTCCGGAGGGGCGGGTTTTTTCTCCGCCGGCGGGGCTTCTTTAGCGCCGGTGGTTTCCTTGATGTTGTTTAAAATAGCCCGGAAGTTATCCGTTTTGCCCTTTATTTCATAGTTGATATGCGGGGAAACCACTTCAATTCTGTCAATAACGATGGGATCCTGCATGATGGTTTTTTCGTTCAGGTTTACATGGATTTTTTTTACCATCACAGCCTCAGGAGTATCAAAGCCCTCGGGGTTGCCGAGCAGGAAGTCCTCAAGCGTGGCCTCCGCCGCAAACAGGGCCACATCCACATCCGCCAGTTTGACCTCGGTTTGAGTGATTTCCGGGCCGTATTTATTGACGGCGGTTTTAATCATGGGACCGAGGTTGGAGACGGCCACGGCAATAATGATGATGAGAATCACAATAAGCACGCCAATGCCAATTAAAAATTTTTTCATAGGGTTAACCTCCGGAATGGTAAAATTATGGGTGTCTGGGACCGTGCGACCCCGAACAGGTTGTTAAGTTTTGGAAATCCAATAACTTCTTAACTCGATTAATTTTACAATTTTTTCTGGCGAACGCAAAGCATAATTTGGCGGAGTAATCTGAGAAACGGTAGGCGTTGATTATAAAAAAATATGCCTTCTGCAAAATACCGGAGATTTAGACCCATCGCATGGCGCGAGCCGCAAAAGAAAGATTAAGAGTAAGTAAGACGGTAATAATGACATTGACACAGAAGTCTGATAAGAAAAATAGGTCTTAAAATCGCAGGCCATGTCAAGAGCCGGAGGATGAATCATTCTAATACTGCTTTTTCTGCTCATACCCCTGTCCGTTTTCACCGGATTTGCCGCCAGCGCCATCGGGTTTACCGCCTGGCCGCTTATCGTGCCGGTATTTTTTGTGCTGTTCGGGTTTGATTTATACCTCACGCTGTTTATTAGTTTGCTTATTGACTGCGGCAATGCCCTCATGATGGTGCTAACCGCATACCCGCACAAGCGGGTGGACGTTAAATTTGCTCTGATGATGTCGGCATTTGCCATGGTCTGGATCGCGGCGGGAATTGCTGTGGGGACCACATTTATCCCCGATCACCAGGAGATGTTTCGCGGGGCCGCGAGGTTTATGGTTATTCTGTTCGGGGTGGCATTTATATTGCGGGGTTATCGAATCAAGTTAAAGATGAACGCCGGGACGCACGACCCGGAGGCCATCCTCCATTCCCCAAAGATCCACCGCGAGCGCCTGTCCAAGTACCGGTCGCGGCTGATTTATCCGGCAGTTGCCGCCATGGGATTTCAGGTGGGATTGATCGGTATCGGGGGCGGGATGGGGTTTGCTGTTTTTTTGATGGCCTGTCTGGCCTACCCCACGCTTACAGCAACGGGGACGGCCATGATGATTACGTTTTGCTGTACGCTGGCGGCTGCGGCCGGCATATTTTTCCAGATCCCGGAAGGGACCTTCAGCAACCCGTTTTTGATGCAATTGATTCCGCTGATATTAGCCATGTCCATGTTAGGCACCAGGCTGGGCGCAAAGGTCTCTTATGCGCTGGCCGATGACCACGTGAACTATCTTATCGGCGGCATCGTGCTGACCGCCGGATTGCTGGCTGCTTTGCAGAAGTTTTTGCTTCAGTTTGTCTAACCGGATTAACACAATTGAACCAAAACTAAGGGAGATACCATGACGGAAAAACACCGCATTCTCTTCAGTGACTTTGACGGCACCATTACCGCCCGGGAAAGCCTGGAAGCGGTTTTAAAAGAGTTTGCGTCTGAAAAATATGATGACATGATGAAACGGTTAAAGTCGGGTGAAGTGACTATCCGGGAAGGCGTCCGGGAAATGGTGGAGGCCATACCGTCGGCAAAATATCCCGAGATTATCCGTTTTGTAAAGGACATTCCCATCCGGCCGGGGTTTGAATCGCTTCTTGATTTTCTGGAGCAAAAGGGCATCCCGTTTATCGTGCTATCCGGCGGGCTGCGCGGCATGGTGGAGGCACGGCTGGGGCCCTTGGTCGAGCGGGCCTACCGTATTATTGCAGCGGATGTGGATACAAACGGCACCCATTTGAAGGTTTTTTCAGACTATGAAATGGGAACGGAACTGGTGGCCAAGGCGGAAGTGATGAAAGCGTTTGCCGCGGATGAACAGATCGTAATCGGAGACGGGATTACGGATTTTCAAATGGCCCGGCACGCTGATACTGTATTTGCCAGGGATTCATTGGCCGCGTTCCTGGACAAGTCGGGCCTATTCTACTATCCATGGGCGGATTTTTTTGAAATCCGGGATAAGCTGGAGACCCTGGTATGAATCAAAACATGCATCCCCGGGTCGCCATCGCCTTTTTTATCTCGCCGCACGGGTTCGGTCATGCATCCCGGGCCGCAGCAGTGATAAACGCCATATTCGAGAAATGGCAAATGCCAATGATTTTGAATCCGAACTGGTCTATACTTACATCTGCCGGTTTAAGGGGGAAATTTGTTTCAACCCGCATGAAATCGATTCGGTCGCCTTCTGGGCTATTCCGGAAATCACAGCCAATCTGGGAAAAAGCCTTTTCAGCGATAACTTTGAGCACGAGTTCACCTTGTATCGAAAATGGGCCGAGAGGTCCGGCTGACAATTAAATTACTTCTCCCGCCCCATCTCGACCAGACCGCTGTCAAAGGCAAACCGGACCAGCTGGGCCATATTGCTGACCTCCAGCTTTTCCATCAGGTTGCTCCGGTGCTTGTAATAGGTTTTAATGCTGATATTCAGCTTTTTCGCAATATTTTCCGGGTCATGGCCGGTGGCCACCATTTCAAAAATTTGCCGTTCCCGTTTGGTCAGTTTCTCATGCCTTGCCAGATCCGGCTTTGACGCTCCACCTTTTGCAAAGTCATGGATGAGGGCGTTCATATATTCATGGCTGATATAGCGTTCATTGTTTTGGACCGTTTCAATGGCCTTGGCCAGATCGGCAAATGCCGCTTTTTTCGAAATAAAACCAAGCGCCCCGGCCTGGATCGTATGGCGGATGTCGTTAATATTCGGGTCCTGTCCCATGACAATGAGCTGGGCTCTGGCGTTGGCTTTTC
This sequence comes from Desulfobacterales bacterium, assembly GCA_046543065.1. Classification (GTDB taxonomy): domain Bacteria; phylum Desulfobacterota; class Desulfobacteria; order Desulfobacterales; family Desulfosalsimonadaceae; genus M55B175. The sequence goes on from JBKHAE010000020.1 coordinate 6,646, forward strand.
GGATCTGGCCCACCGCGTCCCGGGCGAACAACTCCGGCAGCGTGGAATCTAATAAAATAACGTCGGCCTTGAACCGTTTAATCGCTTTCAGCGTCTCATCAATGCTGCCAGTTTCTCCGGACACCTTGAAGCGGTGGTCATTGCTTAACAGGCAGCTCAGGCCTTCGCGGCACATGATGTTGTCGCTTGCAATTAAGATGGAAGTCTTTTTCGGCATAGATAGATGGTCCTTATTTTCATTCACCATTTTTTGGGATGTAATAGTTATTGTGGATCTGAAAAATACTAGCTAACAAAAGTAATTATATTAACCGATGAATAATAAAAGATGCAACAATAAATTCAATCCGTTTTGCCAAGCCGGCGATCCTCATGCACATGAAAAACAGTCAAATTCCGGCGGAAGATACGCTGCAGAAGGTTAATCGGTTGTTCGAATCCAATCCGGCGCCCATGGCTTTAAGTTCTTTGCCGGAGCGAACGTTTTCCGAGTTTTTTTGTTTCAATTGATTGTTGATCACGTATTTGACCACTCCCAGTTCCTGTTAATGTTGCATTTAAGCAGGGGAAGTACCTGAAAAAAATGCTTGAAAGCGGGGCAAAAAGATCAATGCGGGTGCCTTGGCCCGGCTGGTTGGTAATGCGGAAATCATCGCCCAAGACCTCCATTCGCTCTTTTATGCTGAAGAGGCCGAAACCTGATGAATAGCCTGCCGGGTTGATGTTTACGCTTTACCTAAAAAATTTGAAACACAAGTGAAAAGCTGGTATATCATCTACTGAAAATAACTCAAATATTGGGTGGAAAGGTAGATTTTACGACCTCAGATGCGCACGGCACCACCTTTCGCATCCGCCTGCCGAAATCGGGATAATTGGCATACCTGTCTGATTCTTATTGTATCGTGTCAGGCCCCTTATCGGTCAAACCCCATTCAGCGCCATCTGATGTTCCATTGCCAGTGGTCCGCCAATGACAGCCGGGGTATAGGTGGCCAGCCAAATTCTATCAAGCCGGACAGGAAGGCGTTCGGCAGCCTCAAAAACCGAAAATCTGGCTGCCAGGGATCGGGTATCAAACCGGTCTTTGTACAGGCCAAGGGTTATAGGGGGGATGTAGGCGGACCAGCGGATCACGGTGGGCGTGGTCGCTTTTAACCCCAAAAACGATTGGCAGACGCCTTGATAATATGTTTCCGAGTTAATCATTCGCATCGTTTTATGCATAGCAGAAGTTTATCAATAAAAGAATATAGCCCTTCCTCTCAAGAGAAAAGGCTGTATCGAGCTTATTGTCGATTTAGAGCAGACGAATTGTTTTGATATGTATATGGCAGAAAGGAAAATTGATCGTGGGATTCAAAGAAAGTTGATTTATGATTTATTCACTGTGCCATGGCACATAAATTGTGCCATCTTTGGCCAGCCTGAACAATCAGATGGTTAATCAAAATTTGATTCGGATTGGTTTAAAAGTTTCGCTATATCCTGCACTTGGCCTGGCACATATCTGGCACATCTGCCCCGGTCTGAGGAAACGCGCCTGAATATATTAAACCGGGCTCGCCACCCTGATCAATACATAGAACATCCTTATCGCCCATATCCAAAATGTTTTTAATGGCAGAAGCCAAATGATCAGCTTATTCAGCATGCGTGTGGATAATCACGGGGAACTCGGGCGTCTGCTTTTTCATTACCAGATATGCCTCCAATGAAGCCAATGCGTCCGGGTAAAGGTTAATGATGGCCAAATCAAAGTCAGTAGTTAGTGAGAATGTGGAAAAATCAAGGGATTCAGCAGGCATGGGATGGACGCCAAAGCCCATGGCCTCAATGGCATCTGCCATTTCGTCATCCCGATGCGATGATTGGCGAATAATAAGAATTCTTTTTATCGGCGCCGGTGATCCGAAGGACTCGTTGACAGTCGAGTGGGCATCCATTTTCCCCCCTTTCCATAGCTTAAACCGCTTTATGCGGATAAATCTGATTGCGGTGATCACCGGTAAAAACAATTTTTTGGAATGCGGCGGTGGAGAAATCAAAGTTATTGTTGAAGACCATCCGTCCGAACGGTACCAGCGTCTTCAGGCCATTGGTATCAATGAAAATTTTGTCGGCTACCCCGATCTTTTCCTTCAGGGCATAAATGAGCTCCAACGCGGCGGTGCCATCAAAATCCCCGCTCAGCTTCATATACAGAGTCTCCTTCTTTTTTTGGCTGTTGATTCTGAAGTTGCTGGCCATTTTTGAAACTCCTTTCTATTAACAGGTTGGGCATCAATTTCATTAACTTAAGCCATTTTTGGCCTCAGCCCGACTTTCTCCCAAATGGAGAAGGCGGTAAATGCGATCTTAAGTTAATGCCATTGGGTTGAGAATGACAGCTGACGTCTTCTGATACTTTAGCAATAATTATGCCATCAATTGGCGTCTGCGTTTGCAGCTAACTTTGGATAAACCAGCCGCTTCTGAATTCTTGCCGTTTTCAATTGATTTGAAGATACTTAAAATGTTACCCATAAACTAATACTATACCGCATCAATGATAAGGCAGAGGGTAAAAATCTGCTCGGAGGGATATGTATGGCGCAAGAAGCGGATCAGTCTGACAAATCAGATCAGCTGCGCAGGCAGTTAAAGGACCTTATCGACCACTGTCGGCAGGATTCATTTGAGTCCGCCGCTGATCTGCTTGATATGGCCAATGAGCTTGAAGGATGCCATGCGGCGCTTTCTGAAAACGCGGATCAATACCAGGCCATTTTTGAAAACACCGGGACAGGCACCATCATCGTAGAAGAAGATGGAACGATCGCATTAGCCAACAGGGGCTTTCAGGCGCTTTCGGGTTTCTCCAAGCAGGAAATCGAAGGGCACAAGACCTGGGCAGAATTTGTGCCCTATGAATCCGAAAGACAGAAACTGGGCCGTTACCATAAGCAGCGCCTTCTTGATCCCAGGAGCGTTCCCAATAAATATGAGAGCGCTTTTAGGGATCGGCAGGGACATATCCGGTGGGTCTTTGTCACTGTCGCTATTATTCCGCATTCCAATAAATCCGTTGTTTCGCTGATGGATATGACAGAGTTGAAGCAGGCCCAGGAAAAATTGCGGCAGAACGAAGAAAAATTCCGCCATTTGGCAGAAAATCATTCAGATATTATCTGGAGTATGGGCCAGGATCTGAATTTCACCTATATCAGCCCATCCGTTGAGCGCATCCTGGGGTATAGCCAGGACGAGAGCTATCATGTGAGCCTGGACAGACGGCTCGCCCCGGCGACCTATGAAATGGTCATAGAAAAATACCGGAAGGTCAAAGAGAATCAAATAAAAGAGACGCAAACCCTGGAGCTCGAACAGGTCCGCAAGGATGGCGCCATTATATGGACAGAAGTCAGCATTATGCCGCTTTTCGACGGGCAGGGCCGGTTTCTTGGCGCCCAGGGCATTACCCGGGATATTACCTGCCGTAAGGCCATGGAAAAGGAGCTGAAGATCCTGAAAAATGCCGTTGAATCATCTATGAGCGGCTTTGTCCTGATGGATTTAAACGGATCTGTTTCTTTTGTGAATCCCTCTTTTATACAGATACTAAAATTTGCCGATGAATCGGAAGTTTTGGGCAAGCACATCTCGGAGTTTCTGCTGAATGCAGAAGATGCACAGCTCATATTTGAGGCATTGCGCGAGCAAAAACAATGGAAAGGCGAGCTGCTCGCAAAAAGAAAAGACGGGATAGTGGTCGATATTCAGATGATCGCGTCCGTGGTAAAGGATGAGATGCAAAAAGACAGCTGCTTCATGGGCTCCTTCACCGACATCACGGAAAAAAAGCGGGCGGAGGAAAAGCTTCATCAGGCTTATGAGGAGTTGGAGCGACGGGTTGAAGCGCGCACCCGGGAGCTTAGAAAAAGCGAATCCCGGCTGAATCGCTCCCAGCAGGTGTCCCGCGTGGCCACGTGGGAGCGGGACCTTCAGACCGAAGAAAGCTTTTGGTCTGACGAGCACTACCGGCTGTTTGGGTATGCGCCGGGTGAGTGCTCCGCCATTGAAATCATTGAAACGCATGTGCCGCCGGATGAACTCAATCGGTTTGAGCAGCATATCGCCCATTGTATAAAGGAGAGACAGGAGATCGATTTTCAGTTTTATTTTCATACGAAAACCGGGGAACGTCGCTATGCCCGTCGCGTCGGTCAGGTGGAATGGGACCAATCCGGCAACCCCTGGTATATATATGGCGTCATGCAGGACATTACCGAGAAGATGGAAACGGAACAGGCCCTGGTGCAGACCAGGGAGGATTATGAAAACCTGCTGCTCAGCACCAAACAGGTCACCGCCTATAAAAATATAATTGGCAAAAACAAGCAGATGCGGCAGATCTTTACGTTGATCCGGCAGCTGGCCAATGTGGATACCACCGTGCTGGTGACCGGGGAATCCGGCACAGGCAAAGAGCTGGTTGTCGAGGCCCTGCACAATGCGGGGGCAAGGGCCAGGGGGCCGCTGATTAAAGTGAATTGCTCGGCGCTTTCGGAATCCCTTTTGGAAAGCGAACTTTTCGGCCATGTACGGGGCGCATTTACCGGCGCGGTATCCCCGCGAAAAGGGCGTATCGAATCCGCGGAAGGCGGTACCCTGTTTTTAGATGAAATCGGCGAGATCTCTGCCAACCTGCAGCTCAAACTCCTGCGGTTTTTACAGCAGAAACAGTTTGAGCGTGTGGGGGATGTGAAAACGATTGATGCCGATGTTCGGATTGTCGCCGCCACCAATGCCGACCTGCGGCTTAAGGTGCAGAATGGCTCGTTTCGTGAGGATTTATACTATCGGCTAAAAATCATGCCGATTCATATGCCGCCTCTTCGGGAGCGGACCGAGGACATCCCCCTGCTGATCGACCATTTTTGCCGTCAATTCAGCCAGGCATTTGATAAACGCATTAACGGGGTATCAGATGAAGTAATGCGGCTTTGTATGGAATACCCCTGGCCGGGAAACGTTAGGGAATTGGAACATGCCCTGGAACACGGGGCGCTGCTCTGTCCGGGAGGCAGAATAGAGGCGGAGCACCTGCCAGGGGAATTTCTGGTGGATTCGAAATCGCCGCATTTCAGAGGGCGCAACGGGGCGATCAGAGTTGATCGTCAAAGCTTGATGGCCGCATTGAATGCGACGGAGGGCAACAAGGCGGCTGCGGCCAGGAAGCTTGGGATTTCCAGGCGGACCATCTATCGTAAGCTGGAGACTTACGGGCTTCTGGAAAAAATGTCGTATAATCCCAATTGAATACAAGCCCAAGGGCATTAGCTGTACTCTATGTTCAGGGTTGGCGTAAATAGCGCTTAATCGGCACCTCATCAAGCTGTTCAGGATTTAAAAACCGTTTCCCATAGGTCAAATATATTCCACTGGTTAAAAACAGTTCAAACACATCCCGGTCAATATGCCCGGCTTTTGCCAACTGGTAGAGAATATGGATGGCTTCGCTTAGCGTTTTAGCCTCTTTATAGGGCCGGTCAGAGGCGGTCAGCGCCTCGAAAATATCGGCCACGGCGATAATACGTTCCGGTATGGATAATTCGGCGCCGGTCAGTTTCCGGGGATAGCCTTCACCCTTTAAGGTCTCATGGTGGGTTGAGGCATAGCGCGGCACTTTGGCCAACTCATCCGGAAAGGGAAGGCTTTCCAGCATTTTGATGGTGCTGATCATATGTTCTTTGATTTTAAACCGGTCTTCTTTGGTCAGGGTGCCACGGGTTACCGATAAATTGTAGAGTTCCCCCAGGTTGTATAGATGTCGGGGAATTTCCATTTTAATGCCGTGTTGTCCGCCGTAATCCTTATCCTGCCGGCGTTCGATGATGTGCCGGGGTTTATCGGCCAGAAGCGGCTCGGTTGCCGGCAGCGGCTGTTTTTTCGAGGGATAGCGCATGGCCTCGATAGATTAAATGCCCAGGCGGTCATCAAAGTGACGCTGCCAGGTTATCATGGCAAGCTCCGGGACCCGGGCGCAGTGCCCGGCCGTATAAGGGGATTTGTCGTCAATGGCCTTGGCGATCAATCGGATCAGCGAATCCATCAGGGTTTTTAATTCTTCCTCGTGCTGCTTGATGGTATCGGCCATATCAACGATGGATCGGGAGAGTTCGTAGATTTCGGCAATAGCGCTGTCGTATAGAGTGACGTCCGCATATCGTCGGCGCTTGATTTTATCATTTTCCATCGCCAGGCGCTTGATGGGGCGAACGATAGGCGCTGCAAACAGCCAGGTGACCGGCAGCAGGGCTATCATGAAAAGGATGGTGATGAAAATCGAGATCCACACCCGTTTCATGCTGGGGGCAATCAAGGCCGCCGCCGGGGTGACCACGGCAAAAAATTCCGCTGACGTCCGGTCTTCTCGGAGCTGGGTAATGTAGGTAAACATGGGGTTGGCATCAATAATGGTGCGTTTGAGCTGCTCGGTTGCCTGAGGGGCTTCTGTCATTGAAATAAGCGCGGTATATGGGACGGTCGTTTTCCTTTTCCGATTGCCGCCTGAGTTTGCCGCCTGAACCCATTTGTATTTAAGCTCTCCCATTCCTTCTTCGCCAATCCGGGCTATGGCGGCATTTAGGATGTCAGCCAGGCAGGATGCGTCCCGATGCACCAAAAAATGAAGATCCGAAGGCAGTCTGCCTGCTCTGACATCGAGGTTCTCATGAAATTTAATTCCCTCAATGAAATAATAGTCCGCAGTATAGTGAAGAATAATAGAGGCATCCAGGGTGGCATCGGCTTTGTTTTGTTTGACCAACTCTATGGCCGCTTTGGGAGAACTGGCCTCAATAATCCGTATATCGGGAAGCAGCTGGCTGATCACCGGAATAATGGTCCAGCCTGCGGGAATGGCAATAGCTCTGCCTGAAAGCTGTTTAAGATAATTGATATCCGGTTCGCCCGGGCGGGTGATGTCTACCGTCAGAACCGCATCCGCGCCAGGGAGGCGGATGGCGTAGGATTGGCCGGGTACCTGCAGATGCTGAAAAAGGTAAGGTTCGGTTTTAAAGACATGCGTTTTCTCGGCATTCGTAAACCAGGGCCGTACCCTCGGGTCATAATCGCTTTTTTACGAGCGCGTCTCACGCAGTCGGAATTCATCGTCATAATATTTAAATCGTCGCTGCCGCGCATTGCCCTGTCCGCGAACCGATATCGTCATCCAGCGGTCCTGGGGCGCGGCGCTTAGCAGGCGCCGGGTGTTTTGGCTGTTGTCAAGATTTACCACCTCAAAGAAGTTGCCGTTTTCAAAACCGATGTAAATCCCATAAAAAATATTGTTGTTTTTCATTACCCGGGAAAAAAGCGGCAAAGTGTCCGGGTTGATCCAGTTGCGGTTGGTCAGGGCCGGGTATTGCGAGAGCATTCGCGTCGCCTGAAATGCGCTGCTATCGATGCTTTTTAGGTAGTTTCCGGTGCTGCTGGCCGCCATTGCAGTCTTTGTCCTTGGCCGCTGGCTCGCCATATTTCTTCGGAATTTTCTGGAAAAGTCGATGCGGCGAACCGAGGTGGACCCTACACTGATCGTTTTTTCAACGAATCTGGCTTATGTGGCCATGTTTGCGTTTGTCATTATTGCCGCGCTGGCCCAGTTGGGGATTCAGACCACCTCCTTTATCGCCATATTGGGTGCCGCCGGTCTTGCCATTGGTCTGGCGCTTCAGGGCTCGCTTGCCAATTTCGCCGCCGGCGTCCTGATGCTCCTTTTTCGGCCATTCAAGGTGGATGACTATATCGAGGGCGGCGGAACGGCCGGAACGGTAAAGGAGATTCAGATTTTCAACACCATTCTGATATCACCGGACAACAAAACCATTATCGTTCCCAATGCAAAAATGACCAGTGACAAGATCGTCAACTATGCCCAGCAGGGCACCCGGCGGGTGGATATGACATTTGGCATCGCCTATGATTCAGACATTGATCACGCGAAAAATATTTTATGGGATATTCTAAATAACGACCCGCGCATTCTGCCTGAGCCGGAACCCATGGTTGTCGTTCTGGCGCTGGCGGACAGCAGCGTTAATATCGCGTGCCGGCCTTGGGTGAATGCGGCTGATTACTGGAATTTTTATTTCGACATGATGGAGACCGTCAAAAAGCGATTTGACGCCGGCGGCATCACCATCCCCTTTCCGCAGCGGGATGTACACGTCTATTCGAACCAGCCGGAAAAAAGCTTTGCTGCGGCCTGAGTGCCTTCTTGCTGCACCTTCCGTAAAAAATGCCGTGATGTCGGTTCTCGCGGCATTTTTATATTTATGAGCATATACTAACATTTTTCTTGACAAGTCCTCTTCGATAGGTTTAAGCTTTCCCAAAAGTAGGAAAATAGGGAGTATCTTTCTATCTGATAAGACGATGGCTATTTTTTTAGCCGCCGTATTTTACTCAATTTGGATAAGGGAAGAGATGGAAGATTCGATTCGCCAAGAGGATACATCGAGACCCTTTTCCGGAGATCATTCCCTGCTGAAGGCTGTACCGGCCGCCCCCTTTACAAACCGATGCTTAATACCTGATCCTTTTCTATCCTTCTTTTTTTTTGGGGCAAGGCTTTTAATGCCGGCCGATGGCTGGATTCCTTCCTTTTGCATCGCCTCCCGACCCCCTGCATCGGGATTTCCGAATACGCAGTTAAAAGTCGCTTGCTTGAAATCTGCAGGCACTTTAATGGCACGTGTCATATGCCTTTTTCGGCCGCTTAGCTTTCTTTAGCTATGGAGCAGCGGCGTTTGCGGCCGCTGCTCCGGTTCAGCATAAGCCAGGCCTCCGCGAATTGGCGTGTGACTTGTATGAACCGGGGCTACTATCTTGATCCAGCGATTTTCCGATTCTATTCGGAGAAGCGGGGCGCGTTAAAGGGGCGACAGCATATCATCCGCTCGAACAAAACCGGAAATATGCGTGAGAAAGGAGGAGGTAATGCAATGAAGAAAAGTATGTTTTTAGTTTTTGCCGCTGTCTGGCTCATCCTGATTTTTTTCGGATGCGCGCTGGACGATGCCAGCAGAAAAAAGGCGACAGTGCCGGTTATTCCAGGCGCTTCCCATATCGGGAGCGATGCCTGTTTTGGCTGCCACTCTGAACTGGAAGGCCCTTTCGGCAAAACCGTGCACGGCCGTATCGCGGATTTCGAAGTCGTCAACGCAAGCATGGGCTGTGAATCCTGTCATCGCCCGGGAAGCCTTCATGCCGAAAGCGGGGGTGATCCGAGTCAGATTATCAGTTTCAAGGATATTTCCAAGGGCCAGGCATCGGCCATATGCCTGGAATGTCACACATCCGGCAAGCATATGGACTGGCATGGCAGCGGACATGATATAAATGAGGTCTGCTGTGTTGATTGCCATCAGATGATGTCGCCCAAAGAAAAACAGCTTGTCAAGCAGCAGCCGGATCTTTGTTACGACTGCCATAAGCGGATCCGTTCCAAGACATTATACCCATCCCATCATCCCATACGGGAGGGAAAAATGGCATGCAGCGATTGCCATCGGCCGCATGGGGGCTTTACAAAGAATCTCAAAACCAAGGAAAGAAAAAACGACCTCTGTCTGGATTGCCATGCCGCCAAACAGGGGCCTTTTATCTTTGAACATGCCCCGGTAGTGGAGGACTGCACCATCTGCCATGAACCCCACGGCGCAGTCGCGAACAATCTGCTGTTGAAGAATGAACCCTTCCTCTGCCTGCAGTGCCATCAGTTCCATTTCCATCCGGGCAAGATCGGGGATGAAGGGGCCAGCACGGATGTCTATGACCGGCCGGTCAGCTCCTGCAATGAGGGGATGACCATAGCGTATACGACGAAGTGTACGCAGTGTCACAGCCGGATCCATGGCTCGGATTTACCGTCTCAGTCCGTGCCCGGCCAGGGCGGTGCCCTGACGCGATAGAGCTTTTGATATGAATCGGAATTAAGGCAAACATAGAAAAGGGGCTTTATCATGTTTTATAAAAAAATTTTTGCGCCTATCATCATTGGGCTTTTATTGGTGTCCGCGCTTTCATTCTATGTCTGGGCCGAAGAGGGGGATAAGACCGATTATAAGCTGGAACTGGGCATCGGCTACCATTTTACGGACTGGGATGATTATGAGGGCAAGGTGGGCGAGTATAATGTGTTAGACCAGGAGGCCACTGGCCCGGATATGAATATTTCCGGAAGCGCCCAAAACAAGGATCTGGACCTTGACTTTTCCGGCCGCTATCAAAATGACAATGATTACGATGCGCGGGTGAGCGGGGATTATCAGCGAATTTTTCTTCAGGACTTCAGCTACAGCAGCTTTGAGCACTGGCTGGATCATGATGATCTGGATAACGTATGCGGCAGAACCGGCGGTGTGGTAGTCAATCATGAGGATTTTGACGCCGGAAAAGACTATATCATCCGCTATTCAGAGGAAAAAAGCGATACCACGCTGAACCTGCCGTTTAGTCCCGGTACGAATGTCTATTTTAACTATCATCGGCAGAAACGGGAGGGGCACCGGCAGGCCATGACCATCAGCCACTGCGGCACCTGCCATGTGACCAGCCATGCGCGGGAGGTCAATGAAGAAACCGAGGACATCAATACCGGCATCAGCAAGAAATTCGGCTGGCTGACACTGGTCTATGATTATTTTCACCGGGAGTTTGATGAACGCGGCGATACGCCGATCAACTACTATGATGATCCCACCAATCCGGACGGAAAAACCGGGGATGTGTTTGACGACCGTATTTCGTACGGCGATGAGGCGCTTCCCTATGATCAGGTGCCCAGCATGGAAAAAGATGCGCATATGGTCAAAATTCTGGCCAAGCTGCCGGGGCATTCATCCTTTTATGCCTCATACGTTTTTTCAAACATCGAAAATAACGACGAGGATCTGGAGACGGACACGGATACGGTAAGCGCCAGACTGACCAATAACTTTTTTCCCGGTTTGAATCTTTCCGGCAAATTCAAATACCTCACAATAGATAACGATGACGTGTTTGTGGATGTCAATGAGCCGGTATCCGTTGCCGGTCCCAACGAGGGCTATACGTGGGATGAACACAATCCCGCCCTCAATTACAACAGCTTTGACCCGGATTTTATCCGGCAGTCGACCATGTCCAGGGATGTCATGAGCTTTGGGATTGATGCCCGTTATCAGCTGCTGAAAAAAACATCGCTTCACTTGGGCTACGAGTGGGAGGAAATTGACCGGGATAATTTTGTGCTGGAAGATGACGGGGATACGGAAACCACTACCAACGCCGTCCGCGTGGGCATGATGACCCGGCCCCACCGAAGCGTCAAGCTGCGGCTCCGCTATAAACTGGAGGATACGGACAACCCCTTTAAGAACATCGAGGGCGCCTACGAAGGCACCATCTATGACACGGCCGGCGGGGCTTTTGACGGGCTCCAATACTATGAGCGATATGATCAGCGGCTTGCGGATGTCAGCAACCAGCCGACCCTGGCCCATGAGATAACCGGAGATATGACCTGGTCCGCTCTTGCGAATCTGTCGCTGACGGCCGGTTATCGCTATACGGATGAGGAAAATGATGAAATCAACCTTTCGGACTGGGAGCAAAACTCCCACATGCCGTCGATCAGCCTGGCCTATATGCCGCTGACGAAACTTAGCTTCAATTTTTCCTATATCTACGATTGGACGGAGACGGAGGCCTTAGCAGCCATACCCGTATTTGACGGGTGAGCGGGCGGGGTCACATCGAGCGAGGTTTGCTCGTACGGTGAAACATCAGAGTATGAATCCGAAACCAACATTTTTGTCGGCGCGGTAAATTATCGGCCCATTGAAAAATTAAGCTTCTTGTTTAGCGGCACATACACGGAATCCGATGCAGCGATGGAACAATTGCGCGACTATACGCCCTTCTGCGAGATTCCGAATTACAACTATGATCTTTCATTGGTCCATACCTATTCTGATCTGGATATCTCACAGACAGAGCTTGCCCTGAAGGCGGACTATCAGTGGGATAAAAATTTGTCTTTTGGCTGCGGTGTGACCTACCTGCGTTACGAGGATGATGCGCCGTACCTCTTCGATGGCTCGGGTGACGCCTACCTGGCCCACTTGACCGTTTCCTATTACCCATAGGCAAATAAGACGGTTTCGTATTCGTCATTTTTTATTCTAACGGCGCCGGGGGCTCCGGCAGTTTGGCAGGCCCCGGCCCGATCAGTCTGACTGCCGCCACGGTGGAGATGAATAAAAATACGGCCACAATATAGAAGGCCCAGGCCAGGCCGATGATGTCCACCAGGCTGCCCACACCCATGGCCCCAACAAACAGGCCCAGGCTCATGGCCATGTTAAACACCCCCATCATGGAGCCCTGGCCGTAGTGCCGGCCCTCTTCGATGGCAAGCGCCCCGAGGGCCGGCCAAACAATGGCCTCGCCCATCCCGATGATGATAAACAGGATCACCAGCGGCAATAAATCCCGGGCAAACGGCACCAGAAAGATCCCCACGCTGATGACGGTGCTGCCGATAAAAATAATCCGGTTTTTTTGCCAATAATCCGCCCACCGGCCGAACGGGGTTTGGAGGATCGCGTTAACGAGCGTGCGGCTGGCCACCACGATACCGATTTCAGTACCCGTGGCATCCATTGATTCTTTCATCAGGATGGGCAGAAAAGCGATCGATGGGATCATGATGATCATGGTGGCCATGCGGGAGAGAAGCATCCCCATGACCCGCCGGCTTCGGGTCATCCGCCGGAAGACTGTGAGCATGGGGCCATAGTCATCCGTTCCCTCCGATTTTGCCTGTTCCGGCAAAAGCCCGGTCACCAGGATAAGCGAGAGCATACTCAGGCCGGACATGGCATAAAATGCGGAATCCTGTCCCCAGATATCGAGAAAGAAGCCCCCTATGATGGGCCCGCCGCCGATACCTGAAAAAAGGGCGATATTTAACATCCCCATGTACTTGCCTTCCTCTCCCTTTGGGGACATATCCCCGATATAGGCCATGGCCATGGGGATGATCATGGCGGAGCCCACGCCGTGTACAATCCGTATTAGAACCAGGTGCGACACCGCATAGGCCATTGTATAGGTATATCCGGCGAGCGAATAGATAAAAAGCCCGGCGATCAAAAAGCGTTTTCTGCCGTGCTTGTCCGCCATGCCGCCCACAAAGGGCTGCAGAATGCCCCGGCTTAAGGAAAAGCCTGCAATAATCAGGCCCAGGGTAAAGCCGGTGGCCCCCAGTTCAGTGGCATATATGGGCATTACCGGTGCGATGATGCCGATGCCCACCAGCGCGATAAACAGGACGGAGAGAAGGGTAAAGAGTATTGATTTCTGCATAGATCATCTTAGGTTAAAGTGAGCCTATCTCTCCTGTTGTTGGGTTTGGTTTCTCAACCCAACCCAATCAATCGCCTCGACAAAAGCTTGATGGGCCAAACCCAACAAATCAATGCTTATTGTACCTGCTTCGGGATGTCAATCAACCACCAATTCTTCGCCAATTATTTGGCGGCAAAAGCTGTGGCCCCCGTTTTGGCCTTAGCTTTGACAGCTATACCAGATACCGTTAATATTATTTATATATATTGACTCCCTTTATCGACCAAAGCTTTTAAATAAGGAGGGTTCAGCTATGAAAAAGATGGCGCTATTTATTGGCATTGCCTGCCTGTTTGTCCTGATCGGCTGCGGCCAGGAGGAAAAGGCAGAACAGCCCGGTCAAAAGGAAACCCGGGAGGCGGCCGAGAGTGCGAAAGAAACGCCCGGCCAAACCGTTGAGGGGGTGAAACAAAAAGCTGAAGAGACCGCCGCCTCCGCCGAAGAGAAAACCAAAGAGGTCGTTGAAGGCGCTAAAAAAAAGACAGAGGACACCGTAAAAGCAGGCAAAGAAAAGGCAGAAGAAACTGGAGAAGCGGCTAAAAAGAAAACCCGGGAGACATTTGCGGAAGCTAAACAGGAAACCACCGAAGCGGTCGAAAGCGCGAAAAAGCAGGCCGAGGAGGCTTTGCCTGAGGGCTTTCCCGGTATGATAACAATGAAAAACGAAAAGGCATTTGAAGAGCACCGGATGGGGATCGTGGAGTTTGACCACGAAAAGCATGCGGCATCCAAGCCCGAGGGCTACGGCCTTGGATGCGGAGATTGTCATCATGATGAGAACGGCGAGCCCCTGACTGATCTAAAACGCGGCGATCCGGTACAGAGCTGTTACGAATGTCATGACAAAGACGGCAGGCCCCGGCGGGATCCGGCCATGTCTCAGGAAGAATGGAAAAAGGAAGAGCTGACATATTACTACGGGGCCATTCATGAAAACTGCATGGGTTGCCACAAGCAGATGGACGCCGGTCCGGTCAGCTGCACCGAATGCCATCCGCGGCCCCAGCAATAATCGGGGCTATTGGTTGTTGTCGGCCCTGTTCTCCAGGGCCGCAATTTTTTCCAGGATTTTATCCCGCTGGTCTTCCAGGTCGATCAGTTCGGTCATCATTCCGGGTTTTGCCGAATGGGCCGGCATGCGGTCTCTGGCTTCGGCGATTTGTGTTTCGATGGCCTTTAACTGCCGGTTGAGTTCGTCAAGTTCGGACATGATTCCTCCTGTTACGTCTCATATTTGGCAGCCAGTTCATTAAAACGGGTGATCATGCTGTGGCGCTCCCGGCGCAGAAGCTGGAGCAGTTCGGCATTATTCCAGAAAAAAGTTCTTAAAAGGATTTTATCCCGGTAGATGATAATGTTTCGCCGGTAGCGCAGCGTAGCAAACCCGGTCGGCGGCAGCAGAGCCAGATAGGCAAGTATCCATTTCCAGCCGATGGCGGCGACATGCCATAGCCAGAAGCCGTAGGCGCTATAGGTTAGGCCGAACGCCAGAAACCCCACGCCGAAATAGGCAAAGGCACGGACGGCCTCATCCTGGGTAAGACGCGGCAAGTAGCGGGTCAACAGATAGGGCACAAGGTTATGAGCGAATCCGAAAAGGGCCACGGGTGCCATAAGCAGCGCATAGATGGTCATCCGCAGCCGGATCAGCCGCTGGCGTACAGGCGCATCCATTGATCGTTTCAGAGCCTGGCTGCGTTGGGTTTGCGATAAATGGTCCTGGTAGCGATCTACCTGACGGCGCAAGTCCGAGACCGCATCCGGGTCACCGGCCATGGCCTTTGCTAAAATGGCGTTCAGGTTTTGACGATCCTGGATTCGGATTTCAAAAGGATCCGCTGTATCGCCCGTATCCGGCCGGTACCAGTCCAGCAGCCGCCATAACCAGCGTTTCAGCAGGGATTGGGGTTCTGTCCCGCTTCCGGCTGTTTCCGGCTCATCCATGGCAAGGGGCGCCAGCTGGTAGCCCAGCGCTTCGGATAAATCATCGGCCAGGTTTTTGAGCTGATCGTCTTCCACATGAATCGTCTGATGGCGCAGGGTTGTTTGAAGGTTGGATGTCAGCTCCAGCACGGCTGCGGATGGATCCTGGGCATATGAGGCTTCATAATCCGCCACCCGGATGGGGGGACCAAACCGCAGCAGAACGGCGGACATGAAAAGCTCCCGATGCTCATAATTGAGCCCCGCAGGCACAATGGTCAGCCCAAGCTGGAATTGATTCCGTGCCTCGGCTCCCAGGGCCATTCTGGCGCCGCCGGTTCGGAGCTCTGTCACTTTACCGGCAGGGGAATTTTGTCCCTCGGGAAAAAGGCCCAGGCACCCGCTGCGTTCAAATAGTTTATAAACCTCTTCAAAGACCCCGATATTTCTATTCTCATGGGCTTCTATCTCATGGGCCTGATATACCGGGATGGCCCCTAGCCGGTGGAGCAGCGCCCCGATCAACCGATTCCGAAACAAAGCGCTTTTTGCCAGGAAGTGAATCTGGCGGCGGGTATGCAGAGCCAGCAGGATCGCATCCAGTATTGAAGTCGGATGATTGGCCGCAAGGATTACCGGGCCGTATTTAGGCATCCGCTCGGGATTCAGGACACGCACTTCAACAAAATAGAGATAGCTGAAAACGCGCAGCAGCCAGATGAGCAACCGGTAGAATGTCATGGTGTCCCCCTTATACGGCATTAATCCAGTATTTCATAGCTGCTGATCTGCACGCTGGCCCTAAGGTTGCCAAGCACCCGCTCCAGGAGAATCCCCTGCCGGGTGTCATAGGTGTGGCCGAATGTGGCCCTTACGCCCAGCGAGATGAACTGCACCGCCCGGTCCAGGGCAATCGGCAGGCTGTCGCCCTGCAGGAGGCACCCCACCACAACGCTGGCAAAGGCGTCTCCGGTTCCCGGGTAATCGGCCGGCAGATAGTCGCACAGGACCTTCCAGAAACGCTTGTGCCGGCTGTTGTAGGCCACAACCGAAGTGGTTTTTCCCCTTTCATTTTCTGGCACAGATGTGATGATCACGATCTCCGGGCCTTTTTCCGCCAGCCGAATGGCCCAGTCTTTGATTTTGGAAATACCGGGGTTCGGCGTGTAGGACTCTTCCAAAAGCAGGGCGGCTTCGGTCATATTGGGGGTGATCACACTGGCATGGGTAATCAGGGAGCGCATCTCAGCCACCATATCGGTCCCCAGCGGCCCGTAGATGACCCCGTCATCTCCCAGCACAGGATCAACCACCACCAGCTGATCCGGCTTTCGGAAGTGCTCAATAAAATCGGTGACAATGGCAACCTGCCGGTGCGATCCCAGAAATCCGCTGTATATGGCATCGAATTCAACCTCCAGCCGCTGCCAGTGGTCAATCATGGCCGGCATGTGATCAGTCAGGTCCACAAAATGGTAATCGGAAAATTTGCTGTGCGTGGACAGAACCGCTGTGGGCAGAGGGCAGACCTGGACGCCCATGGTTGAGAGTATGGGAATCACCACGGTCAGCGAGGCCCGGCCAAAGCCGGACAGATCATGAATGGCGGCAATGCGTTGCACGGGATTTTTCATGGGGATTACATACCCCTTCTCATAGTTTTGTTCAAGGCCAAATCGGTTCGGGCATATTCCTTGACAATGCGGGCAGAGTTCTTTTATTTCCAAATTGTATGGCAAACCGCGATCCAACGGCAACCCATTAACCCTTATAAGGATTTAACATGAGCCAGGCCCCCAATAAAGTTATCTGCTCCATGAACCGGGTCAGCAAATACCGGAACAAGGAACCCATTATCGAAGATATTTCGCTGTCCTATTTTTACGGGGCAAAAATCGGTGTGCTCGGATTAAACGGGGCGGGTAAAAGCACGCTGCTTCGGATCATGGCCGGCGTGGACACGGAATATAACGGCGAGATCGGCTTTACACCGGGCTATTCCGTGGGGCATCTGGAACAGGAGCCGGTGCTGGACAATGAAAAGACTGTGCGACAAATTGTGGAAGAGGGCGTCCAGGACATTGCCGCCCTGATGGCGGAATATAACCGGATTAACGAACAGTTTGCCGAGCCCATGTCTGATGATGAGATGGACAAACTGATCCAAAAGCAGGGCGAGGTGCAGGATAAACTGGATGCAGCGGATGCGTGGGATCTGGACTCACGGATCGAGATGGCCATGGATGCCCTGCGATGTCCGGACGGTGAAACTTCGGTAAGCGTCCTTTCCGGCGGTGAACGGCGGCGCGTGGCCCTGTGCCGGCTGCTGCTGCAGAAACCGGATATCCTCCTTTTGGATGAGCCCACCAACCATCTGGATGCTGAAACCGTGGCCTGGCTGGAGAGACACCTCCAGCAATACGAGGGCACCGTGATTGCCGTCACCCACGACCGGTATTTTCTGGATAATGTGGCCGGGTGGATTCTGGAACTTGACCGCGGCCGCGGCATCCCCTGGAAAGGCAATTACACCTCCTGGCTGGAGCAGAAACAGGAGCGCCTCGCAAAAGAGGCAAAAGCGGACAGCCGTCGGCAAAAAACCCTGGAAAATGAGCTTGAATGGATCCGGATGTCGCCCAAGGCGCGGCAGAACAAATCAAAAGCCCGCATCAGGGCCTATGAACAAATGCTTTCCGAACAGGGCAGAAACCAGGCCCGGGACATGCAGATCTATATTCCGCCGGGCCCGCGTTTGGGTAAACTGGTGGTGGAGGCGGAAGATGTATCCAAGGCCTATGGTGATCGTCTGCTGTTTGAGAATATGTCCTTTAGTCTGCCGCCCGGCGGGATCGTGGGGGTGATCGGCCCCAACGGGGCGGGAAAGACCACGCTGTTTCGGATGATCATGGGAAAAGAAACCCCTGATTCGGGGAGTTTGCGGATTGGTGATACCGTCCGGCTGGCCTGCGTGGATCAGGAGCGCGATGCCCTGGCTCCGGAAAAAACCATTTGGGAGGCCATCTCCGAGGGGGCGGACAATATCGAGCTGGGAGATGTCACCGTCAAATCCCGGGCCTATGTGGCGGCCTTTAATTTCACCGGGGCCGACCAGCAGAAAAAAGTGGACCGGATTTCCGGCGGCGAACGAAACCGCGTGCACATGGCGTGCATGCTGAAATCCGGCGGAAATCTCATCCTTCTGGATGAGCCCACCAATGATCTGGATGTCAATACCATGCGCGCGCTTGAGGAGGCCCTGGAGAACTTCGGGGGGTGTGCTGTGGTCATCAGCCATGACCGCTGGTTTCTGGACCGGCTCGCCACCCATATTCTGGCGTTTGAAGGCGACAGCCAGGTGGTATGGGTGGAAGGCAACTACTCGGCCTATGAAAAAGACCGCAAGAAACGCCTGGGCGAGGCCGCAGAGCGGCCGCATCGCATCAAATACCGGCGGCTTTCCCGTTAACCGGAGTTCCAAAGGCGCATCTCATTAACCCATTTTAGACGGAAATGCCATGAGTGAGAACCCTCAATCCGAAAAGATCGGCCTGGCCCTGGGCGGCGGGGCTGTGCTGGGGGCTGCGCATGTGGGGGTGTTAAAAGCGATCGAGCAATACAATATAAGGCTTGATTGTATCTCAGGCACCAGCATTGGCGCATTTATTGCCGGGTTATATGCCTTCGGCATCCCGCTTGCTGATATTGAGACCATGGTAGGGGATTTGAAGTGGCTTGATATCACAGGATTTGCATTTTCAAAGCACGGGTTTCTGTCCAATGAGAAGCTTGGCGGCATCATCAAAGAATGTGTCGGAGATGCCCCCATTGAAGCGGCCCAAATTCCATTGGCCCTGGTGGCCACCGCCATTGGAAGCGGTGAAAAGGTGGTTTTAAAACAGGGCGATCTCTCGCTTGGAGTGATGGCCAGCACGTGCGTGCCGGGTATTTTTTCACCGGTTAAAATAAAGGATCGGTTTCTGGTAGACGGCGGCCTGGTGGAAAACGTGCCGCTGTCCGTACTGACGTCTTTGGGCGCGACCGTGCGCATCGGAGTGGATTTAAATGCCAACCGCCGGTATCAGGAGCCTGAAGATGTTATCGATGTGCTCTGCAATGCCATTGATATCGCCATTGACAATGCTACCCGGATGCAGACGGAGGCCGCGGATATTCTAATCGCCCCGGATGTAAACGCCTTCAGCCGGACCGATCCCGAGGGGGCCAAAAAACTGATCGCTGTCGGCTATGAGGCGGGTTCCGCTGAACTAGGAAAGTATTTTGAAACGGATAAGACCTAACTCTCCACCCGGTTTCTTCTTGATACAATGGCATCCGGATCGATTTCGCCCAGATTCTCGAAAACATAATCCGGCTGATATGGAAAACGGTTCATGATTTCCGGGGTGGTTACCCCGGAGAGAACCAAACAGGCGGTCATGCCGGATTCCAGGCCGCCCACAATATCGGTATCCATCCGGTCGCCGATCATAAAACAGTTCGCCGAATGCACCCCCAGTTTTTTGCGCGCCAGAAACATCATCACCGGATTGGGCTTTCCCAGAAAATACGGGGCAACGCCGGTCACCTTTTGGATGGGCGTCACCAGCGCGCCGCAGGCGGGCACCGGCCCCCGCAGGCTTGGGCCGGTTAAATCCGGATTGGTGGCGATAAATTTTGCCCCCTCCTGAATCAGCAGGGTGGCCTCAATGATCTTGGCATAATCATATTTCTCGGTCTCTGCGATGATGACATAATCCGGTTTATCCGAGGTAATGGTGATCCCGGCCTTTTCGAGTTCATCCATAACCCCCCTGCCGCCGATCACATAGGCCGAGCAGCCGGCGGGCCGCTGCACTTTGAGAAAACTGGCAGTGGCCATGGCAGAGGTATAGAAATAGTCCTCCGTCACGTCGATCCCCATGTTCAAAAGCCGCTCTCTTAATTCCCCGGGGGAATGGTAAGAGTTGTTGGTCAAAAACAAAAAATTGTAATTGCCCTGCTTTAGCCGGCTGACAAACTCCTTTGCCCCGGGGAGCAGTTTTGAGCCGGTATAGACCACCCCGTCCATATCCAGTATAAAGGATTTGTGATATGTCCTGTTATCTTCGTGCATCTTCTCTTCTTTAATTCTTACTCGGTTTCTGCCTTATTGCAATGATGTTAGGCTTTAAGATCTTTCGGCGTCACCATCGGAATTCCGTCTAAGTCACTGACTTCGCACATGCCGCGATAAATTGTATCCAAAACCGGTTTGCGGATGACGTCCCCCGGAGGTCCCTGGGCAATCAGCGTCCCCTGGTGCATGACAACCACCTGGTCGCAAAACCAGGTGACATGGTTGGGGTTGTGGGTGCAGGCAAGCACCGTGATCCCTTTCCGGCTTATTCGTTTGATAAGCCGCCAGATACGGATTTGATTGCTGAAGTCCAGGGCAGCGGTGGGTTCATCGAGAAGCATCACCCGGGCTTCCTGGGCGATGGCCCGGGCGATCAGCACCAGTTGGCGCTCTCCGCCGGAGAGATGATTGCAGGGACGCTCCGCCATATCTGCGATTCCCATCAGGCAGATCGCCTTCCATGCTTTTTCCCGATCCCCGGCCCGGGTGCTGAAAAAAGAACTTGTATGGGGATTTCTTCCCATGAGTACCATATCTTTGACAAGGTATGGGAATGGACTCTGGTGCTCCTGGGGGACGTAGGCCACCTGTCTGGCCATTTCCTTTATGGAAAGCGTGTGGATATTGCCGCCGTTTATATAAACAGTTCCCTTTTGGGGTTTTACCTGCTTCAGGCAGCAGCGGAAAAGCGTCGTTTTGCCGCAGCCATTCGGCCCGAACAGGGCATACAACCCGCCGGATGGTATATTAAAGCTTATCCCGTTAAGGATGGGAACAGCCGGGTCATATCCGAATTTCAGATTATTAATCCTTAGCATGGCCGCTACACCAGGCTGGTTTGGGTTTTGGTTCGCAGGAGATAAAAAAGATAGGGGGCGCCGGCGATGGAGGTGATGATGCCGATGGGGATTTCGGCGGTGATCAGGGTGCGCGCCAGTGTATCGCAGATAATTAAAAAAATTCCGCCCATGGCCGCGGCTGTCGGTAAAACCCGGCGGTGATCCGGGCCCACCAGCATCCGGGCGGCGTGGGGCATCATCAGGCCCACCCAGGCTATAATGCCCACAGCAGATACGGCGGCGGCAGTGCCCAGGGTTGCGAGGACAATCAATACAATGCGGTAAGCCTCCGGATTCACGCCTAATGAGCGGGCCTCCGCATCACCCAGAGAAAGAATGTTTAACTGCCAGCCGAGTTTTCCCATGATAAGGAGGCAGCCGCCAATAACCGGTAAAAGCCATCCGATATCTGTCCAGGTGGCGAAATAAAAGCCCCCCATAAGCCAAAAAACGATTCCTCGCAGCGCGGCGTCCTGGGCCATATATTTCAAAATTGAAACCATGGCAGAAAACAAGGAGCCCGTGATAACGCCGGCCAGAATCAGGGTGATCATCGGGGTTTCGCCCCGGATGCGGCCGAAGCCGTAAGTGAATGCCACGGCAACGATGCCGAAAACGAATGAAAAGAGCTGGACCGAAAAAAAATACGGAAAAAGCATGCCCAGGGACGCGCCAAACGCCGCCCCTGATGACACCCCGAGGATATAGGGTTCAACCAGGGGATTGCGGAAACATCCCTGAAAAACAGTTCCTGCCGCCGAGAGAGCGGCGCCTACGATCAAGGCCATGAGAATACGCGGCAGCCGCAGCATCCAGATTACGGTAAGGTGAATTTTCGGTATGCCGCAATATTCGTCCCAAGAAAAAATGCCGGCCCAAAAGGCCCGGAAAACTTCCACCGGGGAGACATCATATTTGCCGGTACCCAGCGCAACTGCGGCTGCGGCAATCAGGATAAAAAAAACGGCCAGCGGCTTGAATATGTTTGTATTATTTTTCATCCGTAACCGTCCAATCCATCCATTGCGCCGAGCGGAGTTTTTTCGCTGTTTCTTCATCCACGCCATATAAGCCCTGATAAAAATCAAGGAGCCAGTCGCCCAGATGAATGTCGCTGAAAAGTTCCGGATACGCGGTTTTGGCTATTACCATGGCATCAATTGGATACTCAAGCCGTTTTTCACAGTTCCACGGCGTCCATGGAAGCGCCTTGACCCGCTCATCAGCTACAGCTTTAAGCTGCCGCAGATGGCGATAGTAAGGAGCCTCGAAAAGTTCCCGAGGGGGATGGTAGCCCGCGGCGGTGCAAAGGATAATGACATCCGGATTGATCGCCAGCAAATGTTCGGCACTGACGGGTTTGAAGTGGCCCGGAGACTGGAAGGCATTTCTCGCATGCACCACCTGCTCAATAAGATAGGACTCAATGGTGTCCAAACCAAAGGCCTGGCCGGCTGCCCCATTTTTTCGGACCGCCGGTGAGAGGCCGAGTATCATTACGCGCGGTTTTTTTTCGGTTTTAATCTGCCGGGTGCGGCGTTCAATTTCCTGAATCTGCGCCTTTATAAAACGGGAAAGACGTTTTGCCGGCTGGACCCTGCCAAAGAGCCGGCCAAGGATTTCTATTTCATTTGAAATATTTTCCGGATTCGGGAATCCGGAAAAATAGGGGCCTTCAAGCACGATGGTAGTCAACCCCAGAATATCCAGGGTCTTCAGGGCCATCTGAACGCGATCGTCTGCGGCCGGCAGGCTGCATGAGCCAAGCCGTAAAATGACCAGATCCGGCCGCAGGGAAAGAAGGGTTTCATAGTTAAGGGCCGGACCCCGGGCAACCATCGGCAATTCAGAAATCCAGGGGTTTATACACAAGACGGGATTCATGCCGTTTACATAGGTCACGGTTTCGCCGTCCCGGCCTTCAAACCGGTAGGACCAGGTTTTGGTCAGAGACTGAGAGCCAAGCCCTACAAGCTTTCCTTCAACCCCCAGAACCGTCATCACCCCTTCGACCAAGCCGTCACTTATTGCCACGACCCGTGCTGTTTTTGCAGGCAGTTGGACTTTCACGCCGCGGCTGTCAACCACTGTTCGGAGTGAATCCGCCCGGCCTGCGGGCAGGCTGACCGTAAACAGCAATAAACACAGGAGAACCAGGCTGTTTCGACATATCACAAGCATGCTGAAAACGTCTGTAGGCTAGCAAGGGTAAGCAATTTATTTTTGTCCTAAATTTAGGTTTGTTTAACCACCGGCCACCATATTTTCATGCATGACGCCTCGGAACGGAGAAGATAATTGCCGTCGCAGGGCTCGAGCAGTTTGCTCACGAGTTTTCTGAAAGTTTCTGTCTGATGGGCCGGCGGGATCCGGAATCTTTTCGCAAAATGTCTTGCCGCATCGTCAATGGAGGCGAAGAGATCCACATGGACATATTGGAATTTTTCATGCTTCGGCCTGATGCCGTTCTGCCAGAGAATTTTTAACAGCAGATCACTTTTGGGGATTAACGCACGGGTCGGCAATTTTTGCGCATAGGGTTCAAACACGCCGCGATAGCCTTCCCATGGTGCTTCTCCGGTAAACCAGTAAAGATAAATATGGCCCTGGCAGGCCTGCTTCATTTTTGAGATCGCCAGCCAGGCATCGCTCATTGTCAGGGAAAGGGAGGCAAGAACAATATCATATGGGGCTTGGAGGTCCTTTTCAACATCAACTTCTTCCCATCGTTTCTGCAGGCAATCAATGTTTAGAAGCCCCGCTTCGGCGGATTTTTCTGCCAGCACCCGGATCATGCCTCCGGATACATCGACGGCGGTGACATGGGCGACTCGTTGGGCCATGGGGATCGCGAGGACGCCGGGGCCGGACCCGATGTCCAGTACGCGCGATCGGGGGAGCAGGGGAAGTTCGCTGAGGGTTTTTGCGATCCTTTTTTGCTGTGTTTCAAGGGCCATTTGCCAATACCTGATGGCACTCTTTCGGCTCTGCCATTTGTCAAAGCATTCTTTCCCCCGGTTTACTTCTATATAGGCCCGCATCTGATCGCACCAGATTCTATTCCACTGAACAGGCTTGGATGCCGGGGCCTGATTTTCGGCAATTTCCTTATGATTCAACAGTTTTTTCATGGGGGGCCTTGGCTAAAAACTGGCCTGCAGGGTGGCGCCAATGGTCCGGCCGGAAGCAGGAAACCCGAACCGCTGGTCATATTCTTCATCCAGCAGGTTTCTGGCAAATATACCGATTTCAAGTTTTTCATCAATGGGATAATGTCCCTCGACATCAACCGTCATGTAGCTTTTCTGTTCAAAGATTTTAAGCACCGGTTCGGCGTCAAAATTCAGGCTGTTATAGCTGTAGATGACCTCCTGGTCCGAGACTGCCTGCAAAAATACGGCGATTTTAGCCTCGCTTGGCGACTTGTATTGTATGCCGAGGTTACCTTTGTGCTCAGGCAGTCCGGGGATTTCGTCAAAATCGCGATCAGCCGGGACGAGGAAATTTTCCACAAACGGGTCGCCCTTGGTTTGGCTTTTTTGGTAGGTATAGTTGGCAAAGGCGGAAAATCCATAGGGCAGAATTTGGGATATCTGGCATTCCAAGCCATAGAGCTCAGCTTGATCAATATTATATGATACAAAATTGATTAAATCAAACTGGATATAATCATCGATGCGGTAATAATAGGGGGATAGATCAATTCTTGTTTTTGGAGTGATACAGCCTTTCCAGCCGGCCTGAAGCATGAGCCCGTCTTCTTTTTTAAACGGCAGCATGCTGGTATCAACGCCGGCCGCATTCGCATCATAATGCCAGAAATGTTCGGGAGGGGTCGGCATGCGCAGCGCCCGGGCCATGCTGAGGTAGAGCAGATCGTTGGCGCGGTAATTGTATGTGAGTTTAAGCGACGGGGCCCATCCGTCCATTTCAATGTCCGGCACTCCCTTTTCAATGCCGGCGGGTCCGGATTTGCCGTCATATGAAACAAAACGCACGCCAGGCGTAATCCATAGTTTGTCGTTGATGAGCCGGAGATCATCCATGGCATAAATACCTAAATTTTTAGCAGCCACATAATAGCCGTTTCGGAAGGAATCCCGGAAATCATCGGCGTAATTTTTATCCCCGTCATCCTTAAGGTAGCTGAAATCCGCCCCGATGGTGATGGTTTGGCAGGCAAGCTCGTGAGTATAATCTGCCTCGCTCCCCCAGGATCGGTCGTCATAGAATTTTTTATGAAAAATGCGGTCCGCCTCCCGGCGGATGTTAAAGGCCTCGCGATCCCCGTGGTTCTGCCAGTACCGGACAAACAATTCCCCGGTGGTGCTGACTGGATGCTTAAGTCCGAAGTCAAACAGCCATCGCTCTTTTTCCCACCAGCTTCCCGGTTCGGCGCTCGCGCCCATGCCCCCGTACATATATTCGCCATCAGAGGCCGGGTAATCAGGATCTGTCGGCGCATCATAGAGAGGGTCTTCTGGATCATTAGACTGCCGGTTGTTTATAATAAAGCCTTTTTTAAGCTTTCTGTAAGCGATATCTGCATACACATGGGAAAGGGTCGGCAGATCGCAGCCCAGGCGGAGATTGATATGGCCGAAGTCCAAATCTCCGTTTCTCAGATAACCTTCACTCGTCTGTGAGCCAAGGGTCAGGGCGTATTGAAAATCACCGGGTTTCCATGCATGAAACGCATTCAATGCCCATGTTTCGTAACTGGCTGCAGTGGCGGCCAGTTCGGTTATCGGGCCTTCCCGGGATGGGGGTTTGCTGACAAGATTTACCACCCCGCCCAGCACATTGCCGTAGCGTGGATCCCCAATTCCTCTGATGAGTTCTATTCGCTCCACATTTGCCAGGGGGATCAGCGTCCAGTCGATAAAATAGCCGCCTGCAACGCCGGTGGTATTTAAAAGCCGGCCATCGCGCGCCACTTTAATGCGTCTGGCCCCGAAGCCGCGGATTTTGATAGATTCATCATCAACCGCTGTCCCTAATTCCTGGATCCGCTGCACATCAATGCCGGGCTGTCTTTCCAGAGCCGAATCCACAGTCGTGCTGATTCCCATCGGAAACAACTCCGGTTTGATTGTATCCATATTGGGGGTTTGAATATCCTGTTCAATCTCCTCAGCCGTTACCCGGATTTCGTCCAGCAGGAAGACTTTACTTTTTGCTTGTGCCGGGGGGGAGGTTTCTTCCTGCGCGTGGCTCCGAGCAATGCTGCCGAAGAAACACAGAAATAAACTTAAAAACAAACATACATAGAACCAGCCATATTTTGTAGCCCCCATTTTGAAGACCCCTAATAAAAAAGCCACAAAGGCTTCTCCGGTATGGAAAATTTCGCCTTTGTGGCTTTTTGGCTGACCGGATTTTGCTGCCGGGAAGGCGAAAATCCGGTAAATAACAATGCGGCTTCAATTGGATAAGCTCTATTTGGCGGCTTCATTTTTAAAATGCTTCCATAGCTTATGCCCCCGAAAGATATAATTTTTTATTATCTTTGTTTATTTTTGTCTGTCAAGTATTTTCCCCAGAATGATTCATAGATATAAGCGCAAATATATGTCAGTGTTTAGCTTTTCCGTTTTTGAATTCAGTAATAAGAAAATAGTCAATTTTATGCGCCTCTATTCCCACGCCTCGTTCTACCATTGATCTGATCAGTTGGCCTTTTTTTTCTGTGTAAAATTTTGCCTGTTCTGATCGCATGCTCTTTAGGTCGCTCACTCTGGGATTATCGCATTTCTGCAGCATAGAAGCGGTCTTGCAGCAATTATTGATTTTTTTCATGATATAATTGTCATAATAACCCTCCAGTGGACTGCTGCCGGCCGCGGCAAAACCGGCCGTTCCCAAAAGACATCCAGTGACGATTAATGCAAAAATTGTTTTTTTCATAAGCCCCCTCCTTTTTTTGTAGGACCGGAATAATTTTCCGGTTTATAAAAAAAATACAGGGCAAGGGGTTACAGGAGAGTTACATATTCGGGGGAAGAAATTTTTTTTTATTTGTTTTTTGGTGATAGGGGGATTTTTTTAAAGCCTCGGTTTCCCGGGAGGGCGGTATGTTATAAACTGCAGTCATTACTCGCCGGCACTGGTTATAAGCGGCCAGAGCCCTGCCGTCTTGTCCAAGGCGGTAGTTGCATACCATCAGGCCCTGATAAAAAGATTCCGCAAGCTCATCCACCTTGAGTCCGGCGTCATAGAGCTCAACGGCCTTTTCATAAGCGCCGCATGATTGCCAATATGCCGCCAGGCGGTTGACAGCTTTCAAATATCGATTATGAAGATGCTCGCGCAAAAAAAACACCTGGTCATCTTCGGATTGAAAAAGCATTCCCTTGTATAAACCCAACGCCTTTCGGGTCAGTTCGACCGCCTGGGCCGAATCTTTGTCTTTTTCCCCGGATGGCCAGATAGCATCCGCCTCTGAAAGGGTGCGTTCAAAAACCCATGCGTCTACCCAGCAGTATTTCGGGTTAAGCGTAAGTCTCCCGGTCGTTACCAGGATTGCCTCATGAAAGCCAATTAACTTGCGAAGCCGATGCAGCGTGGTTTTAAAAGCGCCGTGGGCGGCATCGCCATCCGCTTCCGGCCAGAGGAAATCAGCGATGCTGTTTATACTGACCTCGCGGCCGCCCATTGAAATAATGGTTTTGAGCAGGGCAAGGGGTTTTTCCTGCGTTTTCCTGAAAAATTTCAGAAGCTTTCCGTTTTTGATAATTGTGAAGCGGCCGAGCGTATAAATTTTAATGGGCCAGGGCCAGTTTTCGATTGCCAGGGGCGGT
This sequence comes from Desulfobacterales bacterium, assembly GCA_046543065.1. Classification (GTDB taxonomy): domain Bacteria; phylum Desulfobacterota; class Desulfobacteria; order Desulfobacterales; family Desulfosalsimonadaceae; genus M55B175. The sequence goes on from JBKHAE010000020.1 coordinate 34,761, forward strand.
GCATCGGGCGTTAACTTGCGGCAGCGGATCAGCATCTGGACATAGGAAACCTCGATATCTGCCTCAAGCGCCTTGCAGCAGAGCCTAATCATTTGATCCGGCCGCCAGAACCAGGTGTTTAAAAACTGATGGGAATTGCCGATGGCCATGGCGTTTTTTAAAAAATCGCGGGCCCTGGCTCCATCCCCGTGGTCAAGGGCGAACTTTGCCTGGGCCAGATAGGCGGCGAATTCAATAGGCCGGGTGTTGCTGCGGCGGGCAATTAAAATCGCCTTTTGGATCGCCATGTCAGCCTCAGTTGCTTTGTTGGATGCATGCAGGGCGAGTGCGTATCCCAGATGGCTTGCGGCCGCAGAAAAAGGCATGCCGGTATCTGCTGCGTAATCCAGGGCAAGCTCGGCATGGAGCGATGCCTTTGCCGCATCTCCTTCCAGCAGAGCCTGCCATACGCTTATCGTGTGGAATAATTCGCTGAAACTGGCGGATTCCTTGCTGACGTACTTTGCTGCCGCTTGCAGGTGTTCGCGCGCTTTTTCCAAATCACCGCTGCTCAGGGCGCCGGCCGCGCCATGGATTGAAAGAAAAGCGGCTGTGATCTGAATATCGGTGGCTGCCGCCAAAACTCTTCCTTTTTCCACAACGCTGCGGCAGGTTTCAAAATCTGCGCTCATCCAGCAATAAAATGCTTCCAGTTTTTTAAAGGCAATCAGGGCGAGCGGGGGCAAATTCGGCGTTTTTAGGGTCTCCCGGTGGGAGCTGATGAAGTATTCCGCCTCGCTCAGATTGCCGGTAAATATCCGTTTTAATATAAAGGGCAGAATCAATCGTATTTTTATTCCTGCCGGCGTTTTGTGCTGCAGGATTTCCAGCCCGCGGTTTTCCCAGGTTTTGATCCCGGGATGGGCGGGCTGTCGGAATGAAAGCGCATGGAGCATGCTGAAAGTCATTCGTGCCTTTACCTCTTCGGATGGCAGGGATCTAAACCCTTTTGAGTAGCCTGTCAGTTTCGTGATCCATCGATCAAGCGGTTTAAACGTGCCAAACCTGAAAACAATCGAGTCAATCACCCCGCAAATGCAGAATATGGCCCCCGCCTTGTCCGCCCGGGCCTCAAAATGAGTCATTGCCTTTTCAAAGAATTCGATCCCTTCGGCCGGATCAATGTATAAACGGCAGGCGCCCAGCCAGTAAAGTACCCGGGGATGTGTTGAAACAATGTCCTCAGGCAGCCGTCTGAGCCACTCCTCCAGGGTTTGGAACCGACTGTGAAGCATCATCTCCCTGGCCTGTTTGAGTATCAGCCGAATGGCATCCTGAAAATCTCCGGATTCAAAAAACAGGGAAATGGCAGGTTCTGTGAACCCTTCAGCGGCCAGCAGTCTGGCGGCTTCTGATTTAAGCCGGGTCATCCGGGGGCCGGGAAATACGGCCATGGCCTGATTTAACAGAAACTCCCGAAACATCGGATGGTACTGGTATATCGGTTTCCGGTCGGTGAATCGGCTGGTGAACCAATGGTTTTTAACCATTTTTGACAAAAGCTGATTTGCATGGCTGATACCGGTTAACTCAGCGGCCATCTGCGCAGTCATCAGGGAAAGCACGGAGGTGATCCGTAAAAAGTGCTGCAACTCCGGATCAGCCTCCCTTAGGACCTCACTGGCAAAATAGTCGAAGACCACGTCTTTATTGATTTGTGTAAAAACCGTTTCGTCAATGCTCTCAAAATCTGTGTGTTTCAAAAGCAGCAGCAGGCCGGCCACCCATCCCTCTGTTTTGCTGTATAAATACTTAAAGGATTTTTCAGAGCAGGCATGGTGATTCAAAGAAGCAATTAAATTCCGGGTCTCGTCGCGCTGAAAGCGAAGTTCCGGCCAGTCGATTTTATACAAAATATTGCCTGCCTGCGCCCGGGACAGGGAAGCGGGCGGATCGGTGCGGCTTAGAATAAATACGTTTATCTGTTCGGGGATAACTGCCAGGGCATCACGCAGAATTTCATGGAGCCGGCCGGAAGCAGAGGCATCCTGGTAATTATCAATAACCATTACCCCGGGTTTTTTAAGACGGTCCAGGAGTTTCTCAAAAAATCTTTTGGTAAAGGCGGAAACATTGCCCATGTATTCCGGGGCCAGAGTGGGCAGCTCGCTTGTTAATCGGGGCGCGATCTTTTGCCCAGCCATCTTCATGTAATAAAAGAAGGTGGCCACATCCGAATCGCCCTCATCGATTTGATACCAGAGATAGGGCAATTGGTGATGGTCAAGATAACTTGCAAGCAGGGTAGTTTTGCCAGCCCCGCCCGGCCCTGAGACCCAGATGGCCGGAAAGGATCGGCTTTCATCGAGGAGGCTGAAAAGCCGATATCTGGGCAATATGTGTTGCAGGCGGGGTTTGCTTATCTTGGCCAGAGACACGGGTCTCCTTTCACCTCTTTGGTACCCCAACGTTTAATTAGATAATTTTAATTGAGATCGCAATCCCATATATTATTCTTTACAGCATTTTCTGTTGTTCCGTAAACTGTTTTTATCAGGCTCCAGATGACAGGTTAATACCCCCTAAATTTTCATTTTCACCGAATGTGTAACTCCCCTGTAACTCCCCCCTTAATAAACTCGTTCATAAAATGATTGTATTACCAAAAAAATCAATGCCTGCTGCAGAACGGCATCTATTTTCAATAAATCCTGCAACTCCAGGATGAGCGAACCAATGGAAATGCGTTACCCTCCTGAACGCTTATTATCATACCGATCCAATAAATTGCTGATCAAGCAATTTTAAACCGGGGTATCAAAACTTTTATGAATTTATTCAGAGAGGCGGGCCAATAATGTATCCTTTGAGAGATCGTATCGAAAAATGTTTCAAAAACCTGGCATCCTTGTTCTTTTCTTATCCTAAGAGCACCATCTTTGTCATGTTGGCCTTTTCTTTTTTACTTGCGGCTCAGGTTCCCAAAATGACGCTTGATCTGTCAGCAGAAGGACTGCTGCATGAAAAGGACCCTTCCCTTGTTGAATACAATGAATTTCGCGATCAGTTTGGCCGGGAGGGGTTGATTATTATTCCCATCCGTACACAGAATATCTTTGATATTCAATTTCTAAATAGATTGAAGTCGTTCCACAACGATTTGGCCGAAAACGTGCCTTACATCGAGGAGGTCACGAGCTTAATCAACGCGAGGAACACTTACGGTGAAAATGACAGCCTCATTGTGGAGGATATGTTTAAAAACTGGCCGAAAGATTCAAAAGAGGTTGATGCAATCAAAAAACATGTTTTTGGAAATGAATTGTATGAAAAAGTTTTGTTTTCAAAGGACCTTCACTATACGGCGATATTGATTAAAACGGATGTCTATTCTTCGCTGGCTGCTGATGTGGATATCATCTCCGGTATTGAAGAAGATATAAACAGTGAAGCGGGAGATGATAATTCGCCAGGCAATAGATCATCAAAATATATCAAAGACTTAGAAACCAATGAGGCGGTTAAATCTATTCAGAAGATTGCAAAAAAATATGATGCCCCCGATTTTCAAATAAAGATGGGAGGGTATCCGGTTGTTAATTATTTCCTTAAGGCGACATTGACCAAAGAAGTTGCCATTTT
>JBKHAE010000125.1:0-9366 GCA_046543065.1 Desulfobacterales bacterium
GACGGAATCGGTTTGACGGCGGCGCGGACAATAATTTCATCCCCGCTTGAAATTCCTGCCAGAATCCCGCCCGCATGATTTGAGGCAAAGCCATTTGGCGTAAGGGGGTCATTGTGCTGGGTGCCGCGCATTTTGGCAGCCTCAAACCCGTAGCCGATTTCAACCCCTTTTACCGCGCCGATACTCATTAACGCCTTTGCAAGTTCGGCATCGAGTTTGTCAAAAACCGGCTCGCCCAGGCCGGCGGGTACGCCTTTGGCCCGGACTTCAACGATGCCGCCCAATGAATCCCCGGCCGCCTTAACCGCTGTCACGTGCCTGGCCATTTTTTCTGCCGCATCAGCATCCGGGCACATGAAGGGATTCTGGTCAATTATTTTCCGATCAACTGATTGAATCTCGATATCACCCAACCGCCGGGTAAAGGCAAACACATCAATGTTCTGCCGTTTAAGCAGTTCCCCGGCCACCGCGCCGGCAGCCACCCGGCCGACGGTCTCCCGGGCGGATGAGCGCCCTCCGCCGCGCCAGTCGCGCATGCCGTATTTGGCCTGATAGGTATAATCCCCGTGGCCAGGCCGATATAAATCTTTGTATGGTTCATAGGCTGAGGAGTCGACATTTTTGTTTTCGACCAGTATCATGATGGGCATGCCGGTGGTCACGCCATCAAATACGCCGGACAGGATTTTTGCCTGATCCGCCTCTTTCCGGCTGGTGCTGGCGATTGAGCGGCCCGGTTTTCTGCGGTCCAGCATTTTTTGTATGATTGATTCATCAAGGGGGAGTCTTGGCGGACACCCGTCAATCACCACGCCCACAGCCGGGCCGTGGGATTCACCCCAGGTGGTTATTTGAAATAATTTGCCGAATGTGTTGCCGGACATATTATGCAATCCTTGAGATTTTGGGATCTGTAAGTTTAAAAAAGTGTCTAAAAACGTAGCTTCTTTTTAAAAGGCACTGAGGTCCTAAGGTCCTAAGGTCCTGAGGTCCTGAGGTCCTGAGGTCCTGAGGCACCGAGTGTTTAAGTGGTACGACGAAGCTTATTGATTAAGCTTTTAAGCATCCGTTCAATTTCCCTGCTCTGGCTAAATAAATCTTCAAAGTGGTCCCTGGTTATGTATTCAAGATTTTTAATAATTTCAAGCTGGGTTTGAAATTCAAACAATGAACCATTAGCAATCTGGGGAAACCTGATATAATTGCCTCAGGACCTTAGGACCTTAGGACCTTAGTGCCTTTCCTTTATCTGCTTCAAAATCAGCCCGCACGCCTTATTCAATGCAAGCTGATCGGTATTAACCGCCAAATCGGCAGCCGATTCATAATAAGACCTTCTTTCCGTAAGAGTCTCCTGAATCTCACGAAACAAGGGGGATTCCGTTAGCGCCGGGCGGAAGGCATCAGACTGCTCATCTTCTTTCATGCGATGGTAGATGGTTTCCGCATCCGCCTGAAGCCAAATCACGAAATTCTTATCATCTTTTAAGATGGCAAGATTTGCCGGATCAAGGATAATGCCGCCGCCGGTAGCTAAAACCAACTGATCATGTGAATTTAATTCGGTCAGCGCCTGTTTTTCCTTTTGCCTGAAAAACTCCCATCCATGGGCAGCCACCAATTCTGAAATGCTCCTGCCGGCCTTTTCCACAATATAATGATCCGTATCAACAAACCGCCAGCCGAGCTGTTCAGCCAGCATCCGGCCCACAGACGTTTTGCCGGTACAGCGATATCCGATAAGATAGATATTCATCAGGCATACATCCGGTCAAACATTTCCCAAAACCCGGGAAAGGACTTGGCCACGCAATTTTCATTTTTTATAAAAATCCCGGGGGTGCAAAGGCCGGCCACGGCAAAGCTCATGGCCATGCGGTGATCATCATAGGTGTCAATTTCCCCGCCTTTGGGGGCGCCGCCGGTTATAATCAAATCATCGTCCTGGGTGTCGGCGGAAATATCGATTTTATTGAGTTCATTCTGCACCGCGCTCAGGCGGTCGCTTTCCTTATCCCGCAGGTGCCCGACATTTCGGATAACAGTTTGGCCTTTGGCAAATGCCGCCACCACCGCCAGTGTGGGCACAAGATCCGGCATGTCGGACATGTCCGTATCAATTCCGGAAAGCGGGCCGCCGGCAACTGAGATCCCGTCCTCTGCTTCCTTGACCCGGCAGCCCATCTGTTCAAGCACCCGGACAAAGCGGACATCTCCCTGAAGTGATGTTGAAGTGATATTTTTAACCTTTATAACGGCCCCGGTCACCGCGGCGGCTGCCCAAAAATAGGAGGCCTGGGAGGCATCCGGTTCCACCGTGTATTCACCTGCCTGATAAGTCTGGCTGCCTTTTACGTCAAACCGGTTGTATCCCTGTCTTTCCAGTTTTATACCGAACTGATTCAAAACATCCACGGTCATATCAATATATGGCTTGGATACCGGGCCTTTTACCACCTGAATGGAAAGTCCGTTTCCGGTTAACGGGGCCATTAAAAGAAGCGAAGACAGGAACTGGCTGCTGATACTGCAGTCAATTTTGACTTCGCCGCCCGTGATTTTTCCGCCGTTTACACGTACCGGCGGGCAGCCATTGCCGTTAATTGACAAGGCTTGCACGCCGATCTGGTGCAGCGCGTCAAGCAGATGCTTAATCGGCCGCTGTTTCATCCGGTCAGTGCCGGTTAATTCATAGCTGCCCTGCCCTAACGCCACAACCCCGGTTAAAAGCCGCATGGAGGTGCCGGAGTTGCCCAGGTCAATCGGTTCATCAACCGGCTGAAAACGGCCGCCTGTGCCTTTAATATCGACATAAGCGCCGGCTTTTTCAACCTTTGCGCCAAGGGCCGCTAATGCCTGGCGCGTATAATTGGTGTCCTCGCTTTCCAATGGGTTGTGGATGCGGCACCAGTCTTCTGAAAACGCGGCGGCAATCAGCATCCGATGCGTATAGCTCTTTGAGCCCGGCAGTGATATATCCGTATTTTTAATCGGTCCGATTTTTATTTTTCGCATAGAATCTCACTCATTCAAAGCCTCATACACCACTTCCTTCATCAAATCCACCGGCGCATCCAATCCAGTCCACAGCTCAAACTGCCTGGCGCCCTGGTAGACAAACATCGGAACGCCGCTGATCACCTGAGCCCCGATGGCCTCAGCAGCCTCAAGGAGCCGCGTTTTAACCGGATTGTAAATAATATCCATCACCACCATGTGATCATTCAGCCGGTTCCGGGCAACCGGCATGGCATCAACCTCCGGATGCATGCCCACCGGCGTGGTATTGATCAGGATATCGCACGGCGCCTGATCGAATCGATCCATAGGATAAAATACGGCGCCTAAAAACCCGGCAAGCCTCTCCCCTTTTTCCGCTGAGCGGTTCAGAACATGCAGCCGGCCGCCCTGCTTTAAAACACCATAGCTGATGGCCCGGGCTGCTCCGCCGGCGCCAAGAATGACCACATCTTTATTCTTGATATCAGTCTTTTCAGATAAGGCTGTTACCGCCCCATAGGCATCCGTATTATAGCCGATTAACCGGCCCTTATCATTAACAACCGTATTCACCGCACCGATTTCTCTGGCTGAATCATCAATCTGATCCAAATACGGCATTACGGCCTCCTTATGCGGGATGGTCACGCTGACGCCCCGGACATTCAAAGCGCGTATTCCGTCCACAGCCGCGCCGATATCCTGAACCTGAAAAGGCAGGTAGACCCCGGGGTAGCCGGTATTTGAAAACGCCTGATTGTGCATGACCGGGCTTAAGCTGTGGGCCACGGGGTTTCCGATTACCCCATAGACGATCGTTTCACCGGTGATCATATGGCTAAGCCTTTGAATGTTTGTCTAAAATCACAAATCTCAAATCTCAAATCTCAAACAAAACCATTTGTTATCAAATTGCTTGTTCATTGGAAAAGCGCCAGCGACGAGGAATCTTAAAGATTTCTCGCTGCCGCTCGAAATGACAGCAGCCTTTATATGGGGGTTGTTTGGAATTTTGGTCATTGAAATTTGGTGCTTGTTTGTAATTTGTTATTTGAGATTTGGTGCTTAATTATTTTTGGTGCTTGTTGGTGATTTATTATTTGGAATTTCATTTGAGTCAGGATGCTTTACTTCTCCGTGATCGTTTCATCAATTTTCATCCCGAAATGCCGGCCCGCCGCTTCAACAGCCACCAGAATTTTATCCCCGGGCTTTAATGAAACAACCGAAACGGCTTTGCCCTCAGGATTTGTCAAACGGATAGTTTCGGCATTCTGCAAAATGGTACTGGCCTCTGTGTCCCCGACTTTTGCCCGGAGCAGAACCAAAGGCCGGCGCTCGATTTTAAGCCGCCCCACCGTGCCCACGCTGATATTGCCTTCAAAATCGGTAATAAGAATCTGGTCGCCGGATGCCAGTTCAGAGAGATACCGGGTCCTGCCGTCCGCTGCCCGGGTGTAGGCATGAACCGCCCCGGCATTCACGCGAAAGGGCCGGGGCGATACATAGGGGTTTTCAATGCTTTCCGCATGCACCAGAAACAGCACGCGGCTGCTGTTTCCAACGAGCATGCCCTGGCCCGGCTTCATTTCCGTGCAGGTATCCACGCACACCCGGTCGCCCATGCCGGCAGGCTGGATATCTATCACTTCCGCAGTTTCAAGGGGCACCTGATCCGCGGTCGCCTTTACCAGGTTCAAAGTTTTTTTAAGCTCCACCGGATCCTGACCGGTAAACAGGATGTGGCTCACCCCTTTTTCAAGAATGCCGAACGCGGTTTCCGCCTCTTTCTGGTTTTCAACCGGCGCGATCACATCCGCGCCTTTGGCGATTAAATTCTCAAGCGGGATGATCGACCAGTCGGTGATTTCCAGAATCACCCGTTTATCCCGGGCCAGCCGCACGATCTCTTCTTCATCCGCCCCGCTTTGGATCTGGTAGACGATGACATCCTCGCCCGGCTTTAAATCCCCGTCCTCGGAAATGGTTTCGATCCGGCCAAGGGCTTTGACCTGGTCGGAATAGCCGGGCGGCACCATTATGCCGTCCGCCCCGCCTTCCAGTGCGGTTTTGACCAGCTCCTTGTCCCAGGGATCGACTTTAACCCATATTTTTCGCATGATTGAATTTCCCTTTTGCTTTGCTTAATTCCAGAAATCCCCCTAAATCCCCCTTTTTCAAAGGGGGACTGGAAGGAATACGGCCATTTTAAAAAACACACCCCCTTTTTCACAGGGGGAATTGAAGGAATACGGCCATTTTATAAAAAACATCCGTCTTTAAATAAAAAAATTCGTCTATTTTATAAACAGTCATGAAGGTTTTAAAGTTCATCCCTCAAGCATCTTCAAGGCATCCTCAACCGTCCCGTTTTCAAAAACGACATGCGCCATGGCGCGGACCATTTTGGTGGGATCATCATGCTGGAAAACGTTTCTGCCGATGGAGACGCCGGCGCCGCCCGCTTCAAGCGAGCCTTTCACCATCTCGAGGATATCCTTGTCAGAGTCCATTTTCGCACCCCCGGCAATCACCACCGGAACGGTACAACCGTCCACCACTTCCCGGAAACTCTCCGGTGACCCGGTGTATGAGACTTTCACCAAATCCGCGCCCATTTCACAGCCAAGCCGTGCCGCATGTTTTACCACAGAAACATCATATTCATCCTTAATTTTTTCACCCCGCGGATAAACCATGGCCAAGAGCGGAAGCCCCCAGGTTCTGGCCTCATAGCTCACGCGGCCGAAATCTTTAAGCATCTCGCTCTCCTGGCTGTCCCCGATGTTTACGTGGATGGATACCGCATCCGCGCCAAGCTTTAAAGCCTCCTCAACTGAACAGACAAGGGCCTTGGAGTGCGGCGTGGGGGACAGGCTGGTTGAAGCGGATAAATGGATGATCAGGCCGATGTCACCGCCCCGCTTCCGGTGGCCGGCTCCGACCAGGCCTTTGTGTTCCACAATGGCCGTGGCCCCGCCTTCGGCAATGCTTGCAACCGTGGTCTTGATGTCGCTGATCCCGTAAATCGGGCCCACGGTTACCCCATGGTCCAGCGGCACAATCAGGGTTCTGCCGGAATTGCGATCAACCACCCGTTCCATGCGGATTTGCTTGCCAAGAATCGTCATTGTCAGTCTCCTTTCGTTTTGTTTGGGTTAGAACTAAAAAGGCCGGGGAGCAGGTTCTGCCCTCCGGCCTTTTTAAAACAAAAAGCCGCGGGCAGTTTGGGTCTGCCCGCGGCTTCTGTATTTTTGCTATGTTAATAAAATCCTAATGCCCAGGCAGACCCGTCCCGTAAAAATAATAGTAATAATAGCTAAAAAACCAGAATCGGATTTGTGTGGATCTACTGTGCATTATTTTATCGTCTAAATAAAAGTATGGTTATTGTTTTTTTAAATTTCCCTCATCCCCCCTTCTCCCAAGGGAGAAAGGGGAAGTGAATGTTTCGACCAACTTGACGAATCAGCACCTGCTTGTCAAGCATTTTTTTCTTATGCCTATACCTGCCGGCCGAAGTGGTCAGCCGGAAGAAAAGCAGCCGCGTTTTTCTGCATTTCCACGAAATCCTCTTCCCCCAGACCGGCCCCGGCCACCACCCGGCGGGCCATATTTGAATCAATCAGATCCCCGGGCGCATGCGTATCCGTATTAACCACCATTTTGGCGCCAATATCCTTCGCCATGGCCGCCACATGCCCATTGGTCAGGCAATGGCCCTTGCGGGCGGAAATCTCTATCAAGACCCCATGCTCCCTGGCGGCCATCATACATTCCTCGCTGATTAAGCCGGGATGGGCCAGCACATCCACCCCCGCCTTGACGGCCGCATGATTGGTTCCCGGCGCCACGGGTTCGGCGATGGTTTCCCCGTGCGCGATAACTATCTTTGCCCCCAGTTCCCGGGACTTGGTCACAATTTCGGCATACAGGTCGGGCGGCACATGGGTAATCTCGATGCCGGGGATCACGTGAATGCGCATCACCCGGTTCAGGATTTCAGCGACCCCAAGAACCCGGGGAATGATAAAATCAATATTTGAAAAATCACCGTGATCGGTGATCCCGATGGCGGTCAAGCCTTTATGCTCAGCCCTTCTCGCCAATTCTGCGGGAATCAGGGCGCCGTCGCTGAAAATGGAGTGGGCGTGCAGATCAATCATATATTAAACTTTATACTTGCCGAAATCATCCGGGGAGAGGTTTTTCAGATATTCCTCCCACTCTTTGCCCTGATCGCTGTCATCCAGGCTTTCATACTCGCCGTCCTTGACTTTCAGCCGCTCGACCACCCGCTCATCCACAAATATGGCGGATTTCAGCCGAAGCGCCAGGGCAATGGCGTCGCTGGGCCGGGCATCCATGATGAACTCTTCGGCCCCGGCGGCGCAGTAAATCTTGGCAAAAAACGTATTGTCCTTCAGATCACAGACCTCTATTTTGGGAACCGTCACATTGAGTTTTTCAATGAAATTCTTGAACAGGTCATGGGTCATCGGGCGATCAAAGGAAATATCCTGCAGCACCGATGCGATGGAAGCGGCTTCCAGCAGGCCAATCCAGATGGGGATGGAAAAATCCTTATTCACCGCGTTCAGCAGAAGAATCGGGGCATTGGATGACGGGTCCATGGCCAGACCGCCAACAGACACCTCATGCAACATATACATACCCTCCTTTGGTTTGAGGCTCGGCAGATGCCGTCTCAGCCGGAATCCCCCAGAGTGAATTGGAAAATGCCTTTTCAATCTTAATACTTATAATCTGTCCTTTTAAATCCCGGATGTCAAGGCTGCAATCGGTATTCCGGTAAAAGTTGACGATTCGGTTGCCCGATGTCCGGCCGGTCAATTCAAGCGGTGCCTGACTGTCTTTGTCCGTCAGCTTTTGCTGCCGCTTGCTCTCCCCTTCAATCAACACTTCAACGGTTTTTCCCACCATGGCCTGCTGTTTCTGCCTGGAGATCGTCTCCTGCAGGGCAAAAAGCTCGTGCAGCCGGCGGTTTTTCTCATCCGGGGCCACCTTGTGTTTAAACCGCCGGGCCGGCGCATCCGGCCGATCCGAATATTCAAAAGCAAACAGGCTGTCGTATTCAACGTGCTCAATCAAATCAAGCGTCTGCTTGAAATCCTGTTCGGTTTCGCCCGGAAACCCGGCAATGATATCCGTGGTAACGGCCATATCCGGCACTGCCGCCCTGAGACGGCGGACTTTGTCCAGATATTCATCTGCCGTGTATTTGCGGTTCATCTTTTTTAAAATCCGGTCAGAGCCGGACTGGACCGGCAAATGGATGTGGCGGCATAATTTGTCAAGCCGGGCAAACGCGGCAATCAACTCATCCGATAAATCCTTGGGGTGGGAGGTGACAAAGCGGATGCGCCTCAAACCGCTGATGGCGTTTACTTCTTCAAGGAGCTCCGGAAAAGTGCACAGGCCCTCTTTTTTGCCGTAGGAGTTGACATTCTGGCCCAGGAGGGTCACCTCTTTCATGCCGGATTTGACCAGGACCCTGATTTCCGAAACAATATCATCCGGATGCCGGCTGATCTCAGGACCGCGCACATAGGGAACCACGCAGTAGGTGCAGTAATTGTCGCAGCCCCGCATGATGGTCACAAATTCGGAAATATCCGTCTGGTGATGCGCAAGCAGCATCTCGGTATCGGTTTTTTCAAGGCTCTCGCTCATTTCCGTCTCAACCAGCGGGCCGCCGCCGGCTGAGACTTGTTCCAGCATGGCCGGCAGGCGCGGAAAGGCGTGGGTGCCCACCACAATATCGACATACGGAAACCGATCGATAATTTTTCTGCCCAGCTGCTGGGCCACGCAGCCGGCCACCACGATCCTTGCCCCCGGGTTTCTGCTTTTAAGCCCGGAAAACCGGCCGATAAAGGAGGCCATTTTCTGAACCGCCTTTTCCCGGATGGCGCACGTGTTGACGATAATGACATCCGCCGCCTCCGGCGTCCCGGTTTCCTCAAACCCCCGGGCATTCAAAATCGCCATCATCTGCCCGGAATCGTAAACATTCATCTGGCAGCCGATGGTGTTGATGTAAACTTTTTGACCATATTCAATCAATTGATATGCTCCATCAAATATTCTTTCCGCAAATCATTTAATACCGCATCCACCTCAGTCTCGCATCCGGGTGCGACATACAGGGCAATTAAGGCCGCATGGGGATCAATGGTTTCCATCTGGGCGATACCGTCATAGGCTTCGAAGATAAACTTGATATAGCACACCGCCTTTCGGTCCACCCGGAATAACTGCCGGCTGGTGGATTCAAATGTTTTGTTTTCCTGCATCATGATTATTTACCATTGCGTCTTATGGGTGAGCAATAAAAAATAA
>JBKHAE010000126.1:0-9359 GCA_046543065.1 Desulfobacterales bacterium
AAAGGGGGATTTAGGGGGATTTTCATCATGGCCCAATACAAATCCCCCCAATCCCCCCTTTTTCAAAGGGGGGCTAAGGTGATGGCCTTTTTCAAAGTAGGGATGCGGCATAGTTCACAGTTCACAGTTCAATGTTATACAAACCCAGTGCCTTAATTCCCTAATCCTAAGTCCCAGATTAACTAACAGAATCCCCAAGGTTTTTCAAGGGATTAAAACGCTCCCTGCGACACAGGGGGAAACGCATCAGCCGGATTCATGCCGAATTCAGAGGAGACGACCTGATGCGGCAGATGCATCCGGGTTAAGGGATCGACAAAACATTTGCTGCCATACTGGTTAAGCCGCTTCCAGGTCCAGTCGGCATAATCCGGCAGCTGATCCGCCCAGGCCATGGAAATGTGGAGATGGGGCAAAAGCTTTATTTTCGGATTATTTATGGCGGCAATGCGGGCAAACACCTCACCGCAGGAAAGCCGGTCGCCCACGGAAAGCCCCTTTTCCGGCTCAATATGGGCATAAAGGGTTAAAAACGCCCGGCCGCCGGTCTTTGTCTGTTGAACCGCCACGGTCTGCCCCAGAAAATCTTCCATTATATGAACGATGCGGCCGTCTTCTGCCATTGGAATCCGCGTGGTCTCATCCATACGATAATACCCGCCGGAACCTGTCTCAAAAAAGCAGAGGTCAATTCCCTCGTGATCGGAATGACGGCAGCCGGGCCGGCCCCACCACTTGTCCGCGGTACCGAAAAGCATGCCGGGATAAAAAATCAGCCGTTCCATCCCGATGCGCTCAAGGTGATTGGCTGCGGTTAATTGATGGATAAAGGTGTTTGCAGTTGCCATATGCGCTGCATCAGCCGGCGGCGGATTCGGCAAACCCATAGTAGCGCCTGGCTTCACTGGCATGGCCGGCGGCCTCATAAATCTTTCCAATCCGGTCATAATAGGCTTTCCGATTGTCCGGATCCTCGCGCACCAGGGAGAGAAACATTTCCAGTACAAGGTTGGAGGTGTCCCCGGACTGAAAACTGAGTTCGGCAAACCGGCTTTTGATAAACGGATCCGCGCGCGCGCCGCACTTAGTGCAGTTGTTCAGAATTTCCCCGTAAAGGCGGCGGGCTTTGTCAAAATCGCCCATGGCTTCATAGGTTTTGGCCAGCGCCCGGCTGATCAGCTCTTCATTGCCGAATTGCTCGCCGCAATCCAGAAACACATCCCGGGCCGCCTCATATCTGCCGGCCTGATAGTAAGTTTCGCCCAATAGCATTTGAACGGGGCCGGACTGCTGCAAATCTTTTGGACTGCGGTTTAACAGATCCGCGGCTGCCGCAAAATCTCCGGCATCCCAGTATATTTCGCAAAGCAGCTGATAGGCGCGCAAAGATTCGGGATTGCTCTGGAGATAGGTTTCAACCGTTTCCCGGGCGTTTTCGGGCTGGCCAAGGTGCATGTAGGCGGTGGCCAGCTCCAGGGCAATCCAGCTGTCCGGGTCGGGATTTTCGGTCATGGCCGTTCTGAATGCGCTAACTGCGATTTCAAATTCCCCCTGATTAAGCGCCACATAACCTTCCATAAACGCCTGTCCGTATGACTCATAGGCTTCCTGCATCTCTTCCGGAAGGGAGCTGACCAGCAAATGAAAATAGGCCGCCTCCTCATCATCCTCTGTATCAGCCGCTTCTGTGGATTCATGCAATTGCGCGAACGGCTCAGCCAGATCCCCGGCTTCAGTCGCCCCGGCCGGCATCTGATGGAGCGAGCGGGCCTTTGCCTTGATATCTGTTTTGAGTTTTTCATCACCCGTTAACTCATAGGCCAGATAGAGCAAATCTTCCGCCTCCTGGTAACTCTGCTGGCGGATTAACTCTTCGGCGGAATTGATATGCGAGCCGGCCAGGGCTTCCCGGGCCTGGTTCGCCTTTTCCGCAAGGCGCCGGATCAGCGCCTGCTTTTCGGGTGATTTTTTTTCTGCCTTTTCCAGGGCCTTATCATATTCGACCTTGGCCGCCCCATACTCGCCGGCCGCCTGATAGCCATCCCCGATCATTTCAATTTCTTCTGGCGATTTTCCGGTAATAAAACTGAATAGTCCCATTGGGTCCTCTTCTAAGTAACTTCCGTTAAGGTATTAGGTTTTGGGTATTAGGTGTAAAATTATAGTGTTCAGGTTTCAGTGTTCACGGTTTAAAAGACACAGTGCCTTTGGCTTTGGAAAAGGCTTATAAAAAAAGGCAATTTCCTTTAAGTCCCCCTTTGGCAAAGGGGGATTTAGGGGGATTTTTCATCATGGCCCGATACAAATCCCCCCAATCCCCCCTTTTTCAAAGGGGGGCTCAGGTGGTAGCCTTTTTCAAAGGGGTTGCGGCATAGCTCACGGTTTAAAGTTTGAAAAACTCAGTGCCTTAGTGCCTTAGTCCCTTATTACCTCAGCGCCTTTAAAGTTACTTTTACGCTCGGTCCCGGGCGGCGGCCCGGGGGGGAATACTTTTTACGACCCCATCAGGTATTGCTTGGCTGCATCCACACCCTGCATAAATCCGGTTAAAATTCTTTCTTCACTTCGTGTCAGGCGGTTTACCGCAAAGTCCGGCGGCGGATAAAGCACATCAATGCCGGAATAACAGCTTTCCAGATTATTGATCAGGCGGTTATACATCTGATAGCGTTCATGCATGGAAAGCAGCAGAAAGCGATATTTAAAATCCTTGTAGTAATTCTCATACAGTCTGGAAATCCAGAAGGACTCCCGTTTTTTCCGGTAGCCCTTCGGCCGGGTCAGAATCACGAGAATATCCTCTTCCCGATACCCCATGGCAAGGGCTTTTTTGTACGGCACCGGATCCAGCAGCCCGCCGTCAAGCAGCAGATAATCCTTGTAACGCACAAAATCGCGGTAGAAAAACGGAATTGCGGCAGAGGCCTTGAGTGCGATCGGAATCCGGTCTTTTTTGGTGCTAAGATATACGGTCTCCGGCACCTCATGTTCGCTCACGCTGGTCGCTGTCATCAGGACCGGGCAGGCCGAGCGCCGCAGCCTTTTCAGATTCAGCGGATCTTTGCCCATGACAATGTTTTCAACCATCCAGTCCAGATTCAGGATGTGTTTTTCCGGCCGCAGGATATTTCGCATCCGGATAAACTGCCCGCCAAGCAGTTCTTTAAAAAACGCGTCCCTGGCCAGGCAAATCTGATCCGCGGCAAATGCTGTGCCGGTGAGCGCCCCGGCAGAAGAGCCAATGATCAGCTCAAACGGAAAATGCCCCCTGTCTGCAAATGCCTGAAGCACGCCGGTGAGAAATATCCCGCGCATGCCCCCGCCTTCCAGAACAAGCACCTTTTTGGCAGGATAACCCCGGAGCCGACTGGATACATAGCGGCCTAAGCTAAGGGATCGCGACAAAAAATCCATTTTTTTCCTTTAATCTCTGCCGGTTCGTACTCGTGCTCGTACTCGTACTCGTGCTCGGCTTTTAATTTTTTCGAGTACGATTACGAGTACGAGTACCGTCCCGCTTACGCGGAACTGAGTACGATCAGGGCCGTCAATGAACTTGCAGCGTTATGTAATACCCCCGATCCCCGCGCTGAAGAAGCAGCACCAGGGATTCCTTCCACCGGTATTTGATGACCGCGTTTTTGAAATCCGCGAGGTTTTTCAATTTGGCATCATTGATTTTTCGGATCACATCCCCGGGCCGCACGCCGATGCGCGCGAGCTCAGAATTGGTATCCACTTCCGAGACAATCACCCCGGAACTGGCCGGGATGGAAGCCTTAAACCGATTTTTCTCATCCATGCCCACCACTTTGACACCCAGCAGCTGATGGGCCAGCTTCATGGCCAGCCGCTCAGGAAACACCGAGGCCTTGACTTTAAAAGTCTTTTCCGAACGATTGCGCCGCAATGTGACCGCTATAATCTCCCCCTCGGAATGCTCCCGCATGGCGTATTCATAGTCACTCACGTTGTGGATGCTCTGGTCGTCAATGGCAAGGACCACATCCCCCTCTTTAATGCCAGCATTGGCAGCCGGACTGCCGGGCTCCACGCCCTTAATCACGATCCCTTCATCCGAGGGCAGATCCAGATAGCCCGCCAGGCGCTGATCGACATTCTGGACCGTAAGACCGATCCAGGCGTGGATCACCTCGCCGTAGGCGATCAGGTCGGATACAATCTTCTTGGCCGTGTTGATGGGGATGGCAAACCCGATACCCTCAGCCTTGGCATAAATGGCCGTATTGATGCCGATCAGCTTGCCATTGATATTTAAAAGCGGACCGCCGCTGTTGCCCGGGTTAATCGAGGCATCAATCTGCAGAAAATCATGATAGACCCGGTTTTGCGCGCGGACACTTCGGTTTACCGCGCTGATCACGCCGGTGGTCACGGAATTGGAAAACCCAAACGGGTTGCCGATGGCGATGACGGTTTCGCCGATCATAATATCGCCGGAATCGCCCATGGGAACAGACGGCAGCGGCTCATCCGCCTGGATCTGAAGCACCGCTAAATCCGATTCCGGGTCCGCACCGATGATATCGGCCTGAAACTCCCGACCGTCTTTTAAAACCACCGTAATTGTTCCGCTTTTGGCAATCACGTGCTCATTGGTCAGTACAAACCCCCGATCGCTGTCGATAATAACCCCGGATCCCCGGCTGCTCAATTTCCGGCGTCGCTCAAAGCGTTTTTCAAAAAAATCGCGAAAAAAGGAATCCATGTCAAACCTTGCAAACGGGCTGACCTGGCTGGTGACCTCGTATTCAGAGCTGATATTGACTACTGCCTCGCTCACTTTTTCAACCGCCTTCACCACGGCATTACGCCGGGGAAACCGGGAGTCTGCATTTGCTTGCGCATCGGCAAAACATGGGGCCGCCATCATGAAAAACCCGGCCATCATTGCCGCGCAAGCCCGCTTGATTCGGCAATTCATCTGCGCCTGTCCTTTCCTGAAAACAAATTTAACCGCCTGGCCGCGAATAAACCGGTTGTTTTCATTTGATTAAACAAAATTTCCGTGATAATCTAAATTAAAATTGTCAGACTTATGGATAGTATAAATCCGTTGCAAATGAAAGATTAAAAAATGTTTAAGGTTTTGCTGTTAATCAGCAGTATTATTGCCTTTATTGTTGGCGGACTGGTGGTGTTGATCGGCATGGGGGTAATCACGGGCATTGCCGGCGGACTGGTCGTAATGGGCGGCGGCAGCGTCATGGCGTTTTTAGCCGCATGCGCGGCCCTGTCAATTCTGCTTCCGGAGCCGGAAAAACTGTTTTCCGAGAGCCGGCAGGCGATCAATCTGGTCAAAAGAAACGGCCAGTGGATATAGCAATTTCCACCTTCACCGCATCTGCTGCGTCAAATGATGTTTCGCATAGGGCACTATAGCTCGACATCATTTTCCTTGCATCTGCGGCCAACTTGGAAATCGCTCAATTTAGGATACATGGGCCATCACTCCTGATCCGCCCTGATTTTGGCTTCCAGCTCCGCAACCTTCCGGTCAAGGGCGTCAATCCGCTCGGACAGGCTATCGACCTGTTCCTTGGAGGCCAGGTTCATCATGGACATGGCTTCATCGACGCGCTGATCAATGTTTTCCATGATCCAGGCCTTTAGATTGGTCGTATGATTTAAAAGCTCCTGCTTTAAATTCCGTCCCTCTGACTCGGATATCTCTTTTTCCCGCACCAGTGAATTGATCAGTTTCTCAATTTCATCCCGGGACATGAGCAGCGCATTCTGCCAGAGCGATATATATTTTCTGCCGTAGCCTAACAGGGTGCCCTGGCCTTTTCGGAGCAGCTGCATCAGCACATTGGAAGGTACGCCCTTGTTGCCCCGCCATTTTTCCCGTCCCAGCAGCTGGGAGACAATGGCCGCGGTAATATCTTCACCGGTTTCATTGTCAATGATCGAAACCTCCTCGCCGGCTTTAATCAGATCCGCCAGGCGATCCATGGTCAGGTAACGCTTGTCTGATATATCATAGAGTTTGCGGTTGGCGTATTTTTTGATCAAACGCATATTCAGCCTCCACCTGTCTTTCAAAAATCGCTCAATTTAGGTTTTAAAAACGCAGCCCGGATATGGGGATTATTTATTCAAAGTTGACGCAGCGCGTTATATTTGTCAAATCATTTTCGCCAGTTGGACAATTTCACGTTGCATATTATTGGTAACTTATGCTATTTTACAATTTGTTTTAAAAATTCTTGCAAGGAGGCCCGTCAATGAAAAAACAAGTCGAAATCATGTCAAATATTGACAATTTCTGGCTGCACATGGATCACCCCACCAACCTAATGGTTATTACCGGATTCCTTCAGTTCGACAACCCATTAGATTACGACCGGCTCGCTCAAACATTTAAAAATCGGCTGCTATGCTATGAGCGGTTTAAAAAGCGCGTGGTACGCCCTATGGGCGGCGTCGGCAACGCGGTCTGGGAACTGGACCCGAAATTCGATTTAAAATCCCATCTGCACCGGATCGCCCTGCCGGATCCCGGGGATAAGCATACCCTCGAAGAGGTGATCAGCGATCTGACCGCCACCCCGCTGGACCCGACCAAACCCCTATGGCAGGCCCACTATATTGAAAACTGTGAAAACGGCGGATCGGTCATGTTTGTCCGCATCCACCACTGCATCGCTGACGGCATCGCCCTTATCCGACTGCTTTTATCCATGGCCGATCTTGAACCGGACGCCGCCTGGCAGAACAACGTGGCAGAAAAAAAAGGCGAAAAAGCTACCGAGTACACCAACCTGTTTCCGCCGCTTGAAAAAGCCGTTAAAAAACTGAACCGCGCCAAGCGCAGCGCTTTTAAAGCCGGCTCAATGGTGAGCAAGGAGATCAATACGGCCCTGGCGCAGCCCTCGCATTTATGGAACCGTACCCAAATGGTCGGCCGATTCGCCTGGGATGCCGCCTCGGTAATGAGCAAAATCCTGCTTCTGCCGGCTGATAAAAAGACTGTTTTCAAAGGTGAACTAGGCGTGCGCAAAAACGTGGCCTGGTGTGATCCCCTGCCGCTCGAAGACATCAAATCCATCGGCAAATACTTTAACGCCACCATCAATGACATCCTGGTCTCCATGGTTACCGGCGCGCTGCGGCGCTACCTGCAGCAGCGGCACAACCTGGTGGGCGATCTTGATATCCGGATGGCCATGCCGGTCAATGTCCGCCCCCTGGACGAGGAGATTGAGCTCGGCAATCAGTTCAGTTTGGTTCTGGCGTCCCTGCCGGTGCATATTGATGATCCGGTGCTGCGGATCCGGGAGGTGCAGCGGCGGATCAGCGATCTCAAGGAATCCCCGGATGCGGCGGTGGCCTATACCGTATTAAACGCCCTGGGCATTTCTTCCGCCAAACTGGCCCAGAAGGCCGCCACCCTGTTTGCCAATAAAACCACCGGGGTCCTGAGCAATGTACCCGGCCCCCGCCAGCCGCTCTATTTTGCCGGCGAAGAGATCAAAAAAATCATGTTCTGGGTGCCCCGGATCGGGGGCCTTGGCGTCGGCATCAGCATTATCAGCTACAACGACACGGTTTCGGTGGGCATCGCCACAGACGCCGGCCTGGTGTCAAACCCCACGGATATTCTGAAAAACTTTGAAAACGAGTATCGGATGCTCCTTGGCATGTACAAGGCCGGACAGATGGAAAGGGATCCGTTGGTCATCAATGACCGGTACCAGGATCAGCATGAAAAGGACGCTGAAACCGGCAGAAAAGCGCCGGTGCAGTCCATCCGGTGCAAGGCCATCAACCGAAACGGCGTGCAGTGTCACAACCGGGCGGCCACCAATTCGCTTTACTGCACCATCCATCAGAACAAATACGAAAATCTGGCGGATCTGGATAATACCGCCAAGGACAGCCCGGATCAGGTCTCCTCAGGATAACGGTGCGGCGGACTTTGCAGCAACTTCGGGGGCACGGTTCAAAGTTCACGGTTCACAGTTCAAAGTTCACGGTTCACAGTTCAAAGTTTAAAAGACTCAGCGCTTTTAGCTTTGGCAAAGGCTCATAAAAAAAGACAATTTCCTTTAAGTCCCCCTTTGGCAAAGGGGGATTTAGGGGGATTTTCATCGTACTCGATAAGATTAAAAGCCGATTACGATTAGGAGCCCGAATCATACGAGCACGAACCAGCTTACGTGGAGCGGCTTAATCGGCCTTCAAATTTAAAACCAGCCCATACAATCCCGCCAGGTCCATAATCGCCTCTTCTGCCAGCGGAAGGGTTCTGATTTTGGAAGGATTTCCCACCTTATCGGATAGCGCCCGAATGGCAACCGCATCGCTTTGCGCCTGCTGCTGCAGATTCTGATAAACCCCCGCCAGTTTTTCGTGAAGGTGCCGGTCAATGGATGCCCCGCGGCAGATTTCACCGCCCACCGGTTCGTCTATTAAAGTTTCCTCTGCCTCCCGGCTGAGTTCATGCACGCGGTTGACAACAAATCCGCCAAACGACATGCGATTTGCCTGAAGCCGCTCCCAGAAAAATTCAGCCTCGCGCATGGGCAGCCGCTGCGGGGTAGAAATAGCGAAAAACAGGGCCTCATCACCGGCAAGCAGGGTCTTTACCGCCTCGGCCCGCTGCCGGAATCCCTGATAAAGCATCTCGTCCCAGACCTGAAAGAACCCGGTCAGATCCTTTAATACCTGCTTGCCCACCACCTGACCGACCCCCCGGAGAATGGGGGAGGCCATGAGGTTGAACATGCGAAAGCCCCACCGGCTGACTTTCATATACGGTTTGACCAGTTTCCAGAAAAAGCTGTGCCCCAACAGATTCAGCATCCGCTGGGGCGCCTCCAGAAAATCAAGCGCTCGCCGGGTGGGCGGGGTATCCAGCACAATCAGATCATATGCCCCCTGATAGTAGATTTCATAGAGCTTTTCCATGGCCATGTATTCGTGCGAGCCGGCCATATTGTTGGATATATACTGATAATACCGGTTGTTCAAAATCTTTTTGCTGATCTCCGGGGCGGCATAGCGGATGACCAGATCGTCAAATGTACGCTTGGACTCAAGCATCATAGCATACAATTCGCCGCCGGGCGCAGGTTCAGGCAGCTCCGGAGACTTATTCAGCGGGACCTGCTGGACATCCGCATCAAATTCAGCCAGGCCCATGGCATCGGCCAGGCGCCTGGCCGGATCAATGGTCAAAACAATGGTTTTTTTGCCGGAAAGCGCCCCCATCAGCCCGATGGCCGCCGAAATGGTGGTTTTGCCCACCCCGCCGCTGCCGCAGTTGACAATAACTTTGGGACCGTCTGAATTGACTATCGAATGAAACATGGGGATAAGTAAGGTTCAGGGTT
>JBKHAE010000127.1:0-9338 GCA_046543065.1 Desulfobacterales bacterium
GCATCGATTTCGATCCCGATAGCGATTTCGATTCTGAAGAAAACGAATCCCAACCGTAGCTTTAACAGGACCGGGGGTATGGATTTTGCGGTTAGAACAAATTAGCCGTGAAGCACAAGATGTGGGGGTGACTTAAGGGGGTGGGCAGAGTCCCGGATTACGGGCTTTTCTGTTTGACTGGGCTGAGGCAGTTTAGGTTGCATAAAGAGGTTTAGATTCCATGGAACCCACTTATCTTGTCAAATCTTAAATGGCTTCCATCAATCTCGGTTTTTTTCTTTGCCGTCCCGGAATCGCCCTTTTACGAGTCCATTAAAAATCACGCCCGATCCTCGATCGGTATATACGGCGCCTGATTGGGGCCCGTGTAGATCTGGCGGGGCCGGCAGAGCTTCTGCTCCGGATCATCCCGGTTTTCCTTCCACTGGGCCAGCCAGCCCGGCAGCCGGCCGATGGCAAACATCACGGTGAACATGTTGGTGGGAATTCCCATGGCCCTGAGCAGAATACCGCTGTAGAAGTCCACGTTGGGATAGAGGTTGTGGTCGATGAAGTAAGCGTCGCTCAGCGCCACTTCCTCCAGCTTTTTGGCAATATCTAACAGGGGATCGTTAATATTTAACTTGGGCAGCACCTTGTCGCACACCGTTTTCATGATCTTGGCGCGCGGATCATAGGTTTTATACACCCGGTGCCCGAATCCCATGAGCCGGAACGGATCGCTCTTGTCCTTGGCCCGGGTGATCACCTCTTCAATGGCCAATCCTTCCTGCCAGATTTTGGACAGCATCTCCACCACTGCCTGGTTGGCCCCTCCGTGCAGCGGCCCCCAGAGCGCGGCAATGCCGGCGGACAGCGAGGCAAAGATATTGGCCTGGGCGCTGCCCACGGTTTTGACCGCTGAGGTGGAACAGTTCTGTTCATGATCGGCGTGCAGAATCCAGAACACATTTAGCGCTTGCACCAGGTCCTGATCGATTACATAGGGCTTGACCGGCGTGTCAAACATCATGTGGAGGAAATTGGCGCAATAGGTGTAATCCGGGCGCGGATAGATCACCTTATGGCCCCGGGATATTTTATAGGACATGGCCGCCATGGTGCGCACCTTGGAGAGAAGGCGCAGGAAAATCAGCTCAACCTGCTCGTCGGTTTCCACCAGTTCCGGGTAGAAGCTTCGCAGCGCATTGACCATGGCGGACAGAATCCCCATGGGATGCGAGGCCCGGGGAAAGTTCTGATAGAAATTCTGCATATCCTCGTGAACCAGGGAAAAGTCATTTAACATCACGCTGGTCCGGGTCAGTTCCTTGCGGGTCGGCAGGCGGCCGTTGATCAGGAGATAGGAGGTCTCCACAAAGGTCGAGTTTGCGGCCAGTTCCTCGATGGGAATGCCGCGGTATCTCAAAATGCCCTGCTCCCCGTTCATAAAGGTGATCTGGCTTTTGCAGGCGCCGGTATTGCCGTAGCCGGGGTCAAAGGTCACATATCCGGTCTTCTGCCGAAGCGCCCGAATGTCAACGGCCTTTTCGCCTTCCGTACCGGTAATGACCGGCAGCTCCAGTGTTTTTCCGTCAATTGTCAGTGTGGCGTACTCAGTCATCTTGGATATCCCTGAATGCTGATTCGTTTGATGGTTGACAAAACAATCATTTAAGCTAAAAAACAAACATTTATATACTGCCCTGGATCAATGGTCAAGGGTTTATGCCAGGGCCTGAAAAATTTAGCACCCACGGGGACGGTACCCGGACAAGGATTAGTTTACATTTGCCGAGGGTTCCCGATTACTTAGCATCTCCCGCGCATGCTGGCGCGTGGTTTGGGTGATTTCCGCGCCGCTGATCATACGGGCAGTCTCTTCCACCCGATCCTCGTGGGAAAGTTCCTGGATAAGGGTCCGGGTTCGGCGGGCATGGGTTTCCTTGGATATTTTGTGGTGATGGTCACCGAACTTGGCGATCTGGGCCAGGTGCGTGATGCAGACCACCTGATGGAGCCGGGCGAGCTCGGCCAGTTTTTTGCCGACCATTTCCGCCACCTCGCCCCCGATGCCCGCATCCACTTCGTCAAAGATAAGCGTTGAGGGTGTGTCCGTATCCGCCATGATGGCTTTAAGCCCCAGGATAACGCGGGAGAGCTCGCCGCCCGAGGCAATTGCGGAGAGCGGCCGCAGTTCCTCCCCCGGATTGGGGGCGATCATGAATTTGGCCCGTTCCATCCCGGTTTCAGATATGGCGGTCTGGTCCACGCGCAAATACGGGGATTGGGTCTGGCTGGCCGGGATTTCTTCAAACACAACGGAAAATCGGGTGTTTTTCATTTTAAGGGAGTGGAGTTCGGCCTCGATTTTTCTGGAAAGCCCCTCCGCCGCCTGCCGGCGATGTTCGGAGAGGGTTTGGCAGAGCTGTGCCAGATGCGTTTTCTTTGCTTCTATTGCCTTTTCCGTCTCAGCAATCTCGCCCGATAGGTTTTCCAGGGCGGAGAGCTCATGTTCAATTTTTTCCCGGTAATCGAATATCGCCTCAAGGCTCCCCCCGTATTTTCGCTTGAGCCGGGTCAAGTAATCGAGCCGGGACTCGATTTCCTCCAGCCGCCGGTCGTCAAAGCTGATGCGGTCGGCATAGACCCGCAGCTGATCGGCCACATCCTCCACCCGAAAGGCAATATCCGCCAGGGCCTCCGATGATGGGGAGAGTCCGGAATCAATGTCTGCAGCCTTTTCAAGGGATTTACAGATTTCAGACAGCCGCTCATACACCGCGCCCTCCCCGCTGTATAGGGTCTCCGTCCCCTGGCAGACTGTTTGATAAAGCATCTCTGCATGTTTTAGCCGGGAAAGCTCGTCTTTTAGCTGTGCATCCTCATCCGCGGCAATGGCGGCATCATCGATTTCCTGCTTCTGATAGCTGAGCAGTTCAATGCGTTCATCCTGCTGCTGCCGGGAATTATTAAGATCGGCTAGTTTCTGAATAAGGGGCACAATGTCATGGTAGCTGTCATAGGTTTCCCGGCGAAGCGGCAGCAGCCCCGCAAACTGATCCAGAATCAACAGGTGCTGGGTTTCCTTGAGCAGCCGCTGGTGTTCGTGCTGGCCGGAAATGGCGGCCAGGTTGTCCGTGACCGCGGAGAGCAGCTGCATGGTGGCAAGCCGGTCATTGATATAAATTTTATGCCGGTCCCGGCTGGATATAATCCGCCGGATCAGGAGCTCCTCCGGCTCCTCATAGCCGTTTTCCGAAAGCACCTCTCGGGCGGGGCTGTTTTCCGGCAGATGAAACAGCGCCGAAAGTTCCGCAGTTTCCGCCCCGGTGCGGATCATCCTGGCCGAGGCCCGGCTGCCCAAAAGCAGATTTACCGCATTGATGATAATCGATTTGCCCGCTCCGGTCTCGCCGCTTAGGATGGTGAGTCCATCCGAGAACCGGATGGTCAAATCATCAATGATGGCGAAATTTTTTATGGTCAGCTCACTGAGCATTTTGCTTCGGGTTTTTGGCCGGTTGGTTATCACATGGTAACTGCGGCAGGGGCGCTACTGACTGGATGACGCCTGAGAGCTTCTGCTCCAGCACGGCATAGGAGTAAAAGCGGCTGGCCACATTATAGTTATGCTCGACCATGTGCTTGCAATACATTTCATCCTTCAGCACCGTTTTGGCCTGCTCAATGGCCTTGGTATTGACATAGCCGTCCAGTTCAATCACCTGGAAGCCTTTGGGTTTGATGTCAATGGAATAGATGGAATAGGCGTTGACCACGATGGGCTTGCGGTAATAGATCGCCTCCAGAAAGGCGTTACCGAATCCCTCAAAATTGGAGGGGTAAGTGACCAGATCCGCATGCGGGTAGACGTCATCCAGGGTGTAAATTTTTTCCCCCCTCTTGGTATAGCCGCGTTTTTCATCGATGCGGCGAGAGATAAAGAGCGTCTCTACGTTCATGAGTTTGGAGTATTCGCGGATCCGTTTTTCGTAGTCAAACCCCTCGTCCCCCGAGGCATGGGAGATGACCAGCTTCGCTTTGGCGCCCAGTCGGCTCACCAGCTCAATGGCAAGCTCGATGCCCTTTCGCTTGATCACCCGGGTGGGCTGCAGAATAAAGTATTCATCATCTTTAATGCCAAAGGATTTCCGGACATCCGAGGCGAATTCATCCGGCTGGGGCGGCGGGTTTTCAAAATCCATGACATTGGGGATGATGGTGGCGGAAACCCCGGTCCGAAGCCCCAGCTGATTGTCCGCCGAGGAGTTGATGACCACGTGATGGATGGTGGGCAGATGCGGCGGAAAAGCCATATTCAGGTATTCCCATACCGAGTTGGTCAGAAAATGGGTGCGCTCCCAGAAAAAGTCATGGTGATGGGCGATAACCGGCATGCCGGTTTCTGAAATGATCTCCGTGATGGCCAGGCCCAGCGGCAGATTTAACGGGATGGTAATCGCATTCTGGGGGATCAGGATATCAATGTTATAGGTCCGTATGAATTTGTAGAGTTCATCCTTTAGTTCTTCCGTCAGGGTATGGATTTTTTTTGTGACCGAGCGTTTGCGCTGACGTCTGCCGAAGCAGTTCCGGAAGATAAACCGGATTTCCGGATTTTTAAAATGCGCCTTTTCGCACAGGTAGGAGCGCTGGGCCGGGGTTTCGAGTTCACCTGCAAAGTAGAATGATTTTATTCCCTGTTTTTCAAGGGTGTCGGCCCATTTCAGGGTTTCCAGGGATACGCCGTCGGTCCCCGCGATCCGCGTGGAAACAAATCCGGCGTGCACGTTGGTGGTACAGAAGAAACAGTGGCAGTTGTCCGGGTGAAAATTCAATTGGGGTTATTCTTTAACTATTTGGCGTTATTTGGCAAATAATTGACTCCGGCGGCCGGGTAGCCTATGGTATCCCCTATATCCCATAAAATTATGTTATCATGATTTCAATTATCTTTACTATTATATAGGATATGGACAAATTGTCAAGAAAAGCGAAATCGCCGGTTTTTCTGAAAAACCCGGCAATGAGACGATCCGATGACCGGCCTTGGCGGCAAGCGGAGGGATGTCTGTATCAGCGAACCCGTATGAAAGCTGGTTTTAAAAAAGTGGGGGGTGGCGGATGCAAATGAACAGCAATAGGGGGGCCGTGTTTATTCGGGTGGTGATCCTGCTTCTTCTGGTACTGGCCGGGATTTTCGGGGGAGCCCTGTTTTACGGCACCAAAACGGTTCATGACCTCTTTGAGAGCAACCGGAAACTCAAGCAGGCCATTACCAACCTGACCCATACGGATCAGATCGGCTATGCCAAGGTGATTGGTCAGGAAACGAAAAACGGCACCCTGTATACCACGCTCCGGTTTGTGGAAACCGCCCGGGACAACAAGCAGGAGCAGGTGCTTACGCGGCAGTATACCATTGAAGGCGATGTGGTGCACTTTGATGCGCTCATCGTGACATTTAATGACCAGATGGTGATGGGCGGCGGCAAGCGGGCCCTGTACTTATGGCGAAGGGTTTACGGCGAGCACATGGCCCCGTCCGAGGGATATCCCATAGAGGTGGCCGCCCGGGCGCCGGTCAGATATTCGGATTTTTTGGATAATCTGCCGGTGGATGCGCAGGAGATGTTCTGGGATGCGATCTGGAATCTGGCCAATGATCCGGAAGCCCTGGAAAAACATGGGATCAAGGCGGTTTACGGCAATGCGGTTTATAAAAAACTTCGGCCCGGGCTGATATATGTCTTTAAAATCAGCGCCGGCGGACATGTGTATCCTGAGACGGTGCCGGATTTATAGCAGGTTGTTGGATACCTCCTGCTTATTAATCACGTCTTACTCTTACTCTTACTCTTACTCTTACTCTTAATCTTAATCTTAATCTAGCTCTAATAAAACAGGCCATCTTTCTTTGGCCACGCATATTCCTGTTTAGCTAATAGATTTTTACGCATACCCCCTCTTTTATTTCTTGAAAAGGGTTGCGAGATTTAATAGTATAAATATTGTTTAAATCCTTCTAATGGTGTTGCGTATTAAGGCACTGTGATGAAATGCCCGGCAGCATCATCTGGTTTATCAATAATGGGCTGTTCGCCAGCCATAGATCTTCCGGTGGTTTTTTATGCACGCATCCCGGCTCAAAGCCCTGCTATCCCATAAAGCCTCCCTTGAGAGCATTTTAGATGCGCTTCCCGCACTGATCTACTGCAAGAATACCGAGGGTCTCATTGTTTGTGTGAACGAGGCGTTTGCGGCGCAGTTTAACATGAAAAAAGCCGATTTTGAGGGAAAGCGGGTCAAAGACCTGTTTCCCCGGATAGCCGGTCATTTGATGCGAAATGATGCGGATATTATTGAGACCGGAACCCCCCAAAAACGGATGTTTCTCTTCTATGAAACCCCTGACGGCGAGCGTTGGGCCCATACCTATAAATTCCCCTTCCGTGATACGGACGGGACGATCATCGGCGTTATCGGGTATGCCACCGATATTACCGAGATCAAACAGATGCAGGATGAGCTGAAGCAAAGCGAGCAGAAATACCGCAATTTTTTTGAAACCGCCCTGGACTGTATCTATATTACCGCGCTGGACGGCACCATTTTAGAGTTCAATGATGTGGCCCTGGATATTTTTGGCTATACCTCTAAAGAGGAATTCAGGCAGGTGCCGGTCCAGCATTTGTACAAAAATCAGGAGGACCGGAAACGGCTTCAGGACCAGGTTGCGCGGGATGGGATGGCGAATCGCTTTCCGGTTGATCTGCTGCGAAAGGATGGCTCGGTGGTGCACGCACTGATTACCGTTCTGCCGGTAAAGGATGCCGACGGCCGCATTTGCGGATATCAGGGAACCATCCACGATGTGACCGAGCTTAAGGAGGCAGAGGCACAGAAAAACCTTTTGGAAGCCGAACTCCGGCAGGCCCAGAAGATGGAGGCGGTGGCCAAACTCTCCGGCGGCATTGCCCATGATTTTAACAACCTGCTGTTTACCATCATGGGAAGCATCGAGCTGGCCCAGAGTTTTACGGATACAGGTCAGGCAAAACAGCTCGATCGGGCCTACCGGGCCTGCCTGGAGGCCAAGCAGCTGATCCGGCGGTTCCTTGAGCTCTCCGAAAGACCGCCTGCTGCAAAATCCAAAGGTTCCATTGCCGAGATGATCCAGCACGCCCTGAGCAGCCGGATCGATACCTCGGACCGGATTCATTATGAACTCCAAATCGCCGGCGGCCTCTACCGGGCGGCCTTTGTGTATGATCAGATGCTGCAGGTGATGGAAAACCTTTTGTCCAATGCGAAAAACGCCCTGGTCGATGGCGGCACCATCACGGTTGCCGCCAAAAACATCGAACTGGAGAAGGACCTTTTGGATAAGGGCAAACCCCTGGCACCGGGCAAGTATGTAAAGATTGATGTGTCAGATACCGGGGTGGGGATCCCGGCGGATCAGATCGATAAAATCTTTGACCCCTATTTTTCCACTCAAAAAAACCCCGCCAGCAAAGGCCAGGGTTTGGGCCTTACCACCGTATACGCCACAATAAACCGGCATAAAGGCGGCATTACAGTGGACTCCACACCCGAAAAAGGCACCACCGTGACCATTTATCTGCCGGCATCTGAGGCTTGATCGACTCAGGGCCGCATGGCCGGCCGGTGCAGTTTATGCCTGGCCGGCCATATCCCCGGACTCGATCAGCATGCCCATGTTAGTGGCGAGTTTTTCCATTTTTGCGTGATCCAGTGTTTGCAGCTGACTGCCGGATAAAAAGTCAAATGTGGTTTCCTCAAGAAAGAGCGAGGGGTTTTGCCGGCACAGGTAATAGAGAAAGTTTCGAAACAAGGCGATGGGTTTTTCCAGCTGTTTAATGGGGAAGCCGTCATAATCAATGTTTTCAATATGGCAGGCCAGGGGCCGGGCCTGGCCGTCAATAAAGAGGAGCAGGGTGTTTTTATCATCCACCGCATAGGCGGTTAGGGCGGTGATCCGATTGTAGGCGACATCTTCAAAATCCGGTCTGTTCAGGTTCAGGCCGTTGGCTGAGGCGGATATCTTATCCAGCATTTGCGGGGAAAAGCGTTCTTCCTCTTTGTTTCTCAAGTGGATGGGCACCACGCGGGGCTCTGTCCTGGCCGCCGGTTCCTCAGGCGGGGCCTCCGCCGCCTGCTGCCGGGGTGTCCCGGCTTCCGGGGCCGGCGGATCCATGCGGCAGACAGCGCCCGCGGATTCAATGGCCCGCACGTATTTCCGGGCGGTTTCAAGGTCGGTATCCTTTTTGATAACGACATTATTGCGCTTTAAAAGCCCGTCGATTTTTTCAGGCGTGGTTTTAAAGAGTTTGGCCAGACGCGGTTTGACCTCGTCAATGGATTGGCCCTGGGCAAGTTCGCCTGTCATTAACACCCGGTATTTGGTATCAGCCATAATGTCATCCCATGGTTATTGGTTGCCGTTCAATGTCATTCACCTAAGGCCCGTCCGCCTGTCATTACGAAAAGCGGCAGCGACGAGAAATCTTAAAAAATCATGCAATTAAAAGTGCCGACCCTTCATAGTTAGTAAATTAGTTTATGCAATCTCCGGCTGCTTAGTCAAGCAGGATTATCTGAAGATTATTTCAATCCCTTTTCTCTGAAGGCATCAGCGAACGGATTATTGAAGGCTTCGGGCTTATTTGTTTTCGGCTTTTTCTGGGGACGGGAGTTTCGGGTTTTTTCCGCTTTTTCGGTATGTTCCCGGTCCGGGGCGGGGGACAGCCCCGCATCTGTTTTCATGGACAGAGAAATCCGGTTCCGCGCCCGGTCAATATCTATGACCGTTACCTGAACTTTCTGATGGACCGAAACAATATCAGCCGGGTTTTTCACGTATCTGTCGGCCATCTGGCTGATATGGACCAGGCCGTCCTGGTGGACGCCGATATCTACAAACGCTCCGAATGCGGTGATATTGGTCACAATGCCCGGAAGTCTCATACCGGCTTTCAGGTCATCCAGGGTTTCCACGCCTTCGGCAAAGGAGAAGGCCTCGAATTTTTCCCGCGGATCGCGGCCGGGCTTGGCCAGCTCCCCCATTATGTCCCGGAGTGTTGGCAGGCCCACTGCATCTGTCACGTAGGCGGAAATATCGATTCTTTCCCGTAAATTCTGACTGTGCATCAGATCCTTCATGGCAGCGCCCAGATCAGCCGCCATTTGATCCACTATGGGATAGCTCTCCGGATGCACGGCACTGGCGTCCAGGGGATTGTCCCCGTCCGGAATCCGCAAAAACCCGGCGCACTGCTCAAACGCCTTGGGGCCCAGCCGGGAGACCTTCATCAGTTCCTGCCTGGAAGTAA
>JBKHAE010000128.1:0-9329 GCA_046543065.1 Desulfobacterales bacterium
TTACATTCCATCTGAACCCGGACGCCCGGTGGAGCGACGGCGAACCGGTGACCGCAGAAGACGTGCAATGGACCTATGACGCCATCATGGAGCCCAAGCACCTGACCGGACCCCATAAAATCAACATGGAGCGGTTTCATCGGCCGGAGATCATTGACAAGCGCACCATCCGATTTACCGCCAAAAAGGTACACTGGAAAAACCTCAGAGCCGCCGGCGGATTTCACGTGCTTTGCAAACATGCCTACAAGGACAAGGATTTTAATAAAATCAATTTCGAGTTTCCGGTGGTTTCCGGCCCCTATGCGGTCGGACCCATCGAAGAGGGAATGTTTATTAAGATCAAACGCCGGGATGACTGGTGGGCGGCGGATGCCAGGCGCAACCAGGGCAAGTTCAATTTTGATACCATCACCTACCGCTTCTATGCTGAGCGCACCAATGCCTTTGAAGCATTCAAAAAGGGAAAAATCGATATTTTTCCGGTTTACACCTCCCGCATATGGATCAATGAAACCAAGGGGGAGGCCTTTTCCAAAAACCATATCGTCAAACAAAAGGTATACAACCACAAACCTGTCGGGTTTCAAGGGTTTGCCATGAACATGCGAAAGCCGCCCTTTGATGATGTCCGGGTGAGAAAGGCCATGGCATATCTTCTGGACCGGCGCAAAATGAACCGCACCCTGATGTATGGTCAGTATTTCCTGCACCGGTCCTATTTTGAGGATCTGTATACCCCGGAGCAGCCCTGCCCCAACCCACTGATTGAAATGGACAAGCAAAAAGCCCGCAAGCTGCTTAAGGCGGCCGGATGGGAGGTGAACCCGGAGACCGGATTGCTGGAAAAAAACGGCCGCAAGTTTAACTTTAAGTTTCTATCCCGGAATTCATCCACGGATAAATTTCTGTCCATTTATGCCGAAGACTTAAAGGATGTGGGCATTGAGCTGAAAATCGATAAAAAAGACTGGGCGGCCTGGGCCCGGGACATGGATGAGTACAACTTTCAAATGACCTGGGCCTCCTGGAGCGCCGGTATATTTAAAGATCCGGAAAGCATGTGGGCCTCAAAAGAGGCGGAGCGCGAAGGCGGCAATAATATCGCCGGATTTAAAAACGAAAAGGTGGATGCCCTGATTGAAAAGCAGAAAACCATTTTTGACATTCAAAAGCGAAACGCCATTTGCCGGGAGATCGATAAGCTCATTTTTAAGGCGCATCCCTATGCGCTGCTCTGGAATATTGACTATACACGGCTGCTGTACTGGAACAAGTTCGGAACACCCAAGACCGTGCTCTCCAAATACGGGGATGAGTCGAGCGCCCTGGTTTACTGGTGGCTGGACCCGGATAGCCAGGCGATGCTAAGTGATGCGGTAGAACATGGCCTGCCCCTGCCGCCCAGTCCGGGATCAGTTAAGTTTGATGAGGTATTCAGCGACTAATTTTCAGCCGATTGCACAATCTCGTACACCTTTGAAATGGCATTATCCAGGTTTTCCGGGTTGGGACCGCCGGCCTGTGCCATATCCGGGCGGCCGCCGCCCCCGCCGCCGACTTCGGCGGCCACGGATTTGATGATGTTGCCGGCATGAAACCGGTCCAGCAGATCTTTGGTGACCACCACGATTAAGAGGGCCTTGCCGTTATTCACCGCCCCGAGGGTGACAATGCCTGATTTTATCCGGTCCTTGAATTTATCCGCCATATCCCGCAAAGACGCCGGGTTTTCTACTTCCACGCGCTTGGCCAGGACCTTTACATCATTTACGGTCTGAATTGCGCTGTCCGCCTGATCCGCGGAAAAGGAAGCGATTTTGTTCTTTAACCGCTCAACCTCCTTCTCTGCCGCCCGCTGCTGGGAGAGGATCGCCTCGACGCGCTGATACAGGGATTCCGGCCGCTCCTTTAAGAGTCCGGCGGTATCCTGCAGAATTCGCAGGCGGGACTGCACATGGTCAAGGGCGGCTTTTCCGGTACACGCTTCGATCCGGCGCACGCCGGCGGCCACGCTGGTTTCGCCGAGGATTTTAAACAGGCCGATGTTTCCGGTTTTGGCGGTATGCGTTCCTCCGCACAACTCCTTGCTGAACTGATCCAGCTCAATGACCCGCACGCGGTCGCCGTATTTTTCCTCAAAAAGCGCGATCGCCCCGCTTTGAAAGGCCTCTTCCGCATCCATTTCCTGGATGGAGACATCCACATTGGCCCGAATCCGATCATTTACCACGGCTTCAACGGCTTCAAGCGATTCCAGGGGGACCTGGGAGAAATGGGTAAAATCAAACCGCAGGCGATCCGGGCCCACATAGGAACCGGACTGCCGGACATGCTCGCCCAGAACCGATCTCAAGGCGGCGTGCAGCAGATGGGTGGCCGTATGATTGCGGGCGGTGGCCGTACGATGCTCGGGGTCGACGTCCAGGGTCGCGCGTGCGCCCTTCTCGATCCGGCCGGAGTTCACCCGGCCTTTATGGATAATAAGCCCCGTGGGGTCCTTGAACGTGTCGGTGACGGATATCTCAAAATTTTTTCCGTGAATCCGGCCGGTATCCCCCACCTGACCGCCGGAGGCGGCATAAAAGGGGGTTTCCGCGGTCACTACTTCAATTTCCTCGCCAACTTCTGCAGCCGCCACCGGCTGATCGCCCTTTACCAGATACAAAACCGTTGAATCCGCGTTCAATCGATTATATCCGACAAACGCAGGGAGCTGGTCAAGGCCGGCGGTGAAATTCTTGTAGGCCTCGGAGATGCCTGAAAATGCGGAAACCGAACGCGATTTCTCCCGGCGCTCGGCCATGGCCGCATGAAACCCCTCCATATCCAGATCAAAGTCCTTGTCCCGGACCACATCCTCCACAATATCCACCGGAAAGCCGAATGTGTCATAGAGTTTAAAGATTACATCCCCGGGCACCACGGTTTCATTGTTTGCCTGCATGCGGGAAAGCGTTTCATTCAAAAGCTTAAGCCCGTTATCCAGGGTCTCCAGAAAACGGACCTCCTCATTTTTGATCACATTGGTGATAAACGCGCGCTTCTCCGTCAGTTCCGGGTAGCCCGCCTGCATCACGGAAAAAACAGTCTCCACCGTTTCATGCAGAAAGAGATCGGTGAGCGAAATAAACCGGCCGTAGCGGATGGCCCGCCGCAGAATACGGCGCAGCACATAGCCGCGCCCCTCGTTTGAAGGGAGCACCCCATCACCCACCAGAAATGCCGCGGCCCGGCTGTGATCGGCGATCACTTTCATGGCCACATCAGTGGCTTCATTTTCGCCAAGTGATTTTTTGGACAGGGCTTCGATTTTCTGCATGATCGGCATGAACAGGTCTGTATCATAGTTGGTGGGCACATCCTGAATGATCGCGGCAATCCGCTCAAGGCCCATGCCGGTATCAATGCTGGGTTTTGGCAGCGGGGTCATCTCACCGGTTTCATCCCGGTTATACTGCATAAACACCAGATTCCAGATTTCTAAGTACCGGTCGCACTCACAGCCCGGCATGCAGTCCGGCCGGCCGCAGGAAAGCTCCGGACCCCGGTCAATCAGTACTTCCGAACAGGGACCGCAGGGACCGGTCTCGCCCATGGACCAGAAATTATCCTTTCCCCCCAGGCGCACGATCCGGTCCTCCGGCACCCCGATCTGATCCCGCCAGATCGTATAAGCCTCATCATCGTCCTTGTAAACCGATATCCATAGTTTTTCCGCCGGCAGCCCGTATTCGTCCACCAGAAGCTCCCAGCAGTACCCGATGGCTTTTTCCTTGAAGTAGTCGCCGAAGGAGAAATTGCCGAGCATTTCGAAAAATGTGTGGTGACGGGCCGTGTATCCGACGTTTTCGAGGTCGTTGTGCTTGCCGCCGGCCCGCAGGCATTTCTGCGAAGTGGCAGCCCGGGTATAGCTGCGCTTTTCTTCGCCCAGGAAGACCCGCTTGAACTGGACCATACCCGCATTGGTAAATAAAAGCGTGGGATCATCCTGCGGCACGAGCGAGGAACTGCGAACAATCTGATGGTTGTGCTTGCGGAAATAGTCAAAAAACCGTTTGCGTATTTCGTCTCCAGTCATGGCCTCTCCAGTTTATCCCGATGATTTCTCGGCAGCCGCCTCGGCCTCATCATTGGCGGATTCAGAAGCCCCGGCCAGCCCCATGGCTTCCTTTACCTCCTGCAGGATCTTCTCAAAATAATCGGGGTTGTCCTTGAAAAACTTTTTCACGTTCTCCCGGCCCTGGCCGATCCGCTCCTCGTTGTAGGAATACCAGGAACCGCTTTTGTCCACCACGCCGGCCTTAACCCCCATGTCCAGGAGATCGCCGGCAAGAGAGATGCCCTCGCCGTATGTAATATCAAACTCGGCTTCCTTAAACGGCGGGGCCATTTTGTTTTTGACCACCTTGGCCTTGGTCCGGTTGCCCACCACCTCCTGTCCCTCTTTGATGGAACCGGTGCGGCGCACCTCGATCCGGACGGATGAATAAAATTTTAAGGCGTTGCCGCCGGTTGTGGTTTCCGGATTGCCGAAGACCACGCCGATTTTCATGCGAAGCTGGTTGATAAAAATAAGCGAGGTTTTGGTCTTGCTGATGGTGGCGGTCAGTTTCCGAAGCGCCTGGGACATGAGTCGGGCCTGGAGGCCCATGTGGGCATCCCCCATCTCTCCCTCGATTTCAGCCCGCGGCACAAGGGCGGCCACCGAATCAATCACCAAAACATCAATGGCCCCGCTTCTTACCAGCATATCCGCAATCTCCAGGGCCTGCTCACCCGTATCCGGCTGGGACACCAGCAGTTCATCGCAGTTGACCCCGAGCTTTTTGGCATACGAGGTGTCCAGGGCGTGCTCTGCATCCACAAAGGCGGCGATTCCCCCTTTTCTCTGGGCTTCAGCCACCGCATGGAGCGCAAGCGTTGTCTTGCCGGAGGCCTCCGGGCCGTAAATCTCGGTGACCCGGCCCCGGGGTATACCCCCAATGCCCAGGGCCTTATCCAGCGCCAGAGAACCCGTGGAAATAACCGGCACATCGATGATCACATTGCCGCCGAGCTTCATGATGGAGCCTTTGCCGAACTGCTTTTCAATCTGACTGATCGCGGTTTCAACAGCCCGTTCTTTTTCAGTATTCTGGGTCATATCGCCTCCTGTCATATACATGCTGCGCAAATCCGGCGGGAGCTAATCATTCAGGCGCCCATCCGCACGGAAATCAAGTCCGTATAAACCGGACCCGATGGTTTTAGGTCACTTTTTATGAGATAGAGCGTATCTGCCACAAACCCTCGGGAGGTCATGTGGCCGTATTTACTGACGGCATCGATCATCACATCCGGATTGACTTTGCCCTTGATGCGCCCGAGGGTCAAATGGCCTTTAAATGCTTTGCTTTCCTTTTCCATGCCCAGGGCAGAAAGTTCCTCCTCCAGCCGGGCGTGCAGACGGGCAAGAACTTCCAGGTCTCCCCCTATCCCGGACCAGATGACCCGAGGCCGCTTAACGCTCGGAAAAGCCCCCAACCCGGATGCAGACAGCGTCAGCGGTGCAAACGGGGCAGCCGCCGACGTCAAGGCTTTGCCCACCGCATCCACATCCGTTTGCCGGATATCGCCCAGGAACTTAAGGGTTAAATGAATATTTTCCGGCCGCACCCATTTGATGTCAAGCCCTTCCTGCTTCAAGTGGATCTGGGCCTCACGCAGGCGCTCGATCACGTCATCCGGGAGCTTAATGGCGATAAAGGCCCGGATGGATTTGGCATTTGTTTCAGCCATCCGCTTCTAAGCCACTTCGAGTTCACGGTTCACGGTTTTAGGTTTAAAAGACTCAGCGCTTTTGGCTTTGGAAAAAAGCTTATAAAAAAGGGCCATTTCCTTTAAGTCCCCCTTTGGCAAAGGGGGATTTAGGGGGATTTGTCATCATGGCCCAATAAATCCCCCCAATCCCCCCCCTTTTTCAAAGGGGGGTGCGGCACAGCGCAAGGCTTAAAGTTTAAAAAAATCAATAGCTTAGTACCTCAGGCCCTCAGGACCTCAGTGCCTCAGGCCCTCAGTGCCTTCAAACAAACAGTAAAACCCCGCGCAGCAGGATATTGGCAAAAATACCCGCCACCACATCATCAATGACGATCCCCAGCCCGCCCGGGCATCGCTTTTCCAGATAGCTGATGGGAAAGGGTTTTAATATGTCAAAAAACCGAAAAAGACAAAAACCCGCTATCCAAACCAGCGGAAGGGCCGGCAATGCCGCAAGAGCCACCATCATGCCGATGATTTCATCGATCACCACCTGCCCGGGATCTTCCACCCCAAGGATTGAGGCCGCCTGATGCGAAATCCATATAGCCCCCAGCGCAAAGCCCGCTATTAAAAGCAAAACCGCGGGCATCGGAAAAAATGAAATCAGCCCGTACGCCGCCACCCCGAGCAAGGATCCGAATGTGCCCGGCGCGACCGGAATATAACCGACATACCCGCCGGTGGCCAAGCCCAAAACCAGCTTGCGTGTCAAATCCATGCACCGTATTTATATGTTGCCCGGGTTCCTGTCAAGCCATGATCCCTTTGCCATAAGCGGTTTATTCAGTCTGACGGCAAACCAGATCATAGACATCCCGGATAGGGATGCTGTGCTCGGCTGCGGCCGCCTTGCAGGCTTCGTATTCCGGCACAATGCAGACGGCGCCGTCCGGGCGCTTGACACGCTTGGCGGCAATGGGTCCAAAGCGGGTCTCTACCACCATGGCCTCCCTTTCAAGGATCCGGCGGTTGACATCATAATAACGCAGCCCCAGGGTGGTGGTTTCCGTCAACATTCGCTCTATGACCGCTTCTTTGCAGGAAAGCGGGCATAACACCTGAAAAAGCGTGCCGGGCCGTTGCTTTTTCATAAACACCGGCACCATGTAGACATCCACGGCGCCGTCAGCCATGAGACGCTCTGAAATAAATCCGTAAATTTCCGGATTCATATCATCAATGCAGGTCTCCACCATGACCATGCGCTCGGCACCGGCAGCTGTTTGGCCCAGAACAACCCGCAAAAGATTGGGCACCCCCTCAAAATGCCGGCTCCCGCTGCCATAGCCCGCGGCCTTGATTTCCATGTCCGGCATGGCGCCAAACGACTGGGCCAGGGTTTTGATAATGGTGGCGCCTGTGGGGGTTACCAGTTCATAGGGGATATCCGTGCCATAGGCCGGAACATCTTTTAATATTTCAACAGTGGCGGGAACCGGCACCGGCAGAATCCCATGCGCACATGTCACGGATCCTCGGCCAAAGGGAATTTTTGAGGCAAACACCCGGTCAATCGCCAGATATTCGACACACAGGGCGCAGCCGACAATGTCCACAATGGCATCCACCGCACCGACTTCATGGAAATGCACATCTTCTTTTTCGCAGCCATGGATTCCGGCTTCGGCGGAAGCCAGGCGCTCAAACATCTCAAGGCTTCGGGCCTTGACCCCCTCAGACAGGCCGCTGCTTTCAATCATTTTCCGGATATCCGTATAATGACGGGCTGTTTGATCGGCCGCTGTTACAGTGACCTGACGAGCGGCGATCCCCGATCGGTGAACCGCCTCCACCGAGAGATCAAATGCTATGTTTAAACCGGATTTCAGGGTCTCGCCAAGCCAGTCAGCGGGCACGCCCAGGTCAACAAACGCCCCCAGGGTCATATCCCCGCTGATCCCTGAAAAACAGTCAAAATAGGCCACTCGTTCCATGCTCATTCGGCATCCTCGCTGTGTTTTCTGATGATTTCAACCAAAAGTTCGGCGCTTTTTACCATATCCGCCAACCGGATCGATTCGCGTGTGCTGTGAATATCGGTCATCCCGGTACCAAGAACCCCCGTGACAATGCCGTTTGCAAAGAAAATATTGGCATCCGATCCCCCGCCGGTCCGCTTTGGGGTAAGCGTCCGGCCCAGTCCGGCGGCTGCTTTTTGGGCAAGTACCACCACCGGGTGATCCTCCGGGATTTGGGTACTGGAAAACTCCTTATCAATGGCGGTCTCAAATTTGGGCAGCTCATCTAACTGATGTTTTTTTCTGTAATCGGTCACCACCGTATCAAAAGCTGCCATGATGGTATCGGTCACCTGCTGGAGCTTTTCTTCGCTATGGCTTCTCGCCTCACCTTTTATCCGCACATGCCGGGGCACGATATTGGTTGCCCCCTGGGCCTCGATCACCCCGATATTACAGGTGGTTTCCGCATCAATCCGGCCCAGGGAGAGATCGGCTATCGCCTGGCTGGCCAGATGAATCGCGTTGATGCCCTGTTCCGGATCCGCGCCCGCATGGGCATCCTTGCCATACAGGTTGACTTCAAAATGGTTGGCCCCAGGCGCCCGATTAATGATGACATCCGTATCCGAGGTATCCAGGGCATACCCGAACGGCGCGGTGATCAAATCAAAATCCAGGTTTTTGGCACCCAGCAGGCCGATCTCCTCACAAATGGTAAAAACCAGTTCAACAGGGCCGTGTGGAAGCCTGTTTTCATGAATCACTTGCAGCGCCTCAATGATTATGGCAATGGCGCTTTTGTCATCCGCTCCGAGAATGGTATCCCCGCGACTGGTGAAGACGCCGTTTTGAAATTCCGGGACCACGCCGGCTCCCGGCTCCACCGTGTCCATATGGGCGTTTAGCATTAATGGCGCCGTGTTCCGGCTGCCGGCAATCCGGATAATGAGATTGCCGGTGTCACTGCCGATTTTTTCGGCCGCACTATCCATAAGGATTTCCGGGTCAAAGGGGGTGAGCATCCCGCAGATGGCATCTGCAATCCGGGCCTCCGACCTTGAAATACTGTCGATCATGACGAGTTTTTTGAATGTCCCGGCAAGCCGTTCTTGATCAATCATACGGGCTGTTTGCCTCCTGCTTAAAAAATATTGACATCTCTTACTGATTGCTTTTAGGTTAAAGACCAAACATATACGGAAGTGCGAAGCTCACTGGTGGGGCTCCCGGACTTCAAATCCGGTGTAGGGCGTTAACACCGTCCTAGGTGGGTTCGATTCCCATGCACTTCCGCCATTCATTTTTTTCTCCACCTGCGCCAGGGACCGATCAGTTGCACAGAATATTATAACACACCACCGGGTCTTTTTTATTCTTCACGTAAACCTCCCCCCGGCATTCGAAATTAAAATCACAGCCGCTCTTCTGAAACGTGGATTCACCGATAACAATCTCTCCGCCCTCTGCCATTTCCTCCAGCCTGGAGGCCACGTTTACGCAATCACCGATAACCGTATAATCCATTCGGTTCGATGAACCGATATTCCCAATAATGGCCACCCC
>JBKHAE010000129.1:0-9298 GCA_046543065.1 Desulfobacterales bacterium
CGTACAAAGACAAAGAGCTCTCCCAGGATGCGGTCATGTGGGTACAGGCCCGGGATATGAAATAGAAAAAAACAACGGACTCGGGGTTGTCCGGTCTATTAGGGACAACCCTGAACAATTTACAGGTGCGCCGGATGGCAAATCGCATGGCATCTACCGTCATCAACCGACCGCAGCCTGGCGCCCCTGGCGGAATATATAGGCTGCTGAAACTGAAATTTTGTTTCCCGGGGTGGAGGTATAGAACGTGATTGAGGCCCTTATTTTGATAGTGATTGTCGCTGTTGCCGTCTGCTATCTGCTTCGTCGGTTTATGGCCGCGATCCGGGCGGAACACCCGGCCTGCGGTTTAGATTCCTGCGAAAACTGCCCCGCGGCGCGCAGAGAAGGATCGGGGCAGCGGGAAACGGATGCATAAGGAAAGGAGTTGACGAACATGATGCCGCATCAAAAACGGATAAAACCGCCGTTAATCGCCGGGCTTTTGGCCGTGTTTTTGCTGTATCCGGCAATCTCGGCCCAGGTTTACGGCCATTCCATGTTTATTCAGTCGAGCCGTTACAAGGTGCACGAAGGCAAGGCGTCCCCGCTGTTTTTCTGCTACGGCCATCACGTTCCGGTAGATGACGGGGTGCGGGCCAATAAGCTGAAATCCGTGCGGGTGTACACGCCAGCCGGCGATGTTCGGGAGATCTCTGTACGCAACGAGACCTGCCTGCATTCCTATATGGTTTCCTACGACGCCCCGGGCACTTACGTGCTTGCCGCTGAAACCAATCCCGGCTACTACACCGTCTATATCGACAAAAAGGGACGCGAACGCCATACGATCAAGCCGAAAAGCGCGGTTATGGAACAGGCGAAAGAAATCAGGCTAAGTCTCTACAGCAAGCAGTACACCAAAAGCTATGTGACTTGCGAAAAACCATCCGCCGATTTTCCCGGCCGCATCGGGCAGCAGCTCGAACTGGTCCCTGTCCGCGATGTATCCGAACTGAAAGTGGGGGAGGATCTGGAGCTGAAAGTCTATTTCCGGGGCTCTCCCTATACCGGGCGGGGCACATGGGATGCCACATATAACGGCTTTTCCACCCGGGCAGAGGACAATTTCCATTCAAAGACGGCGGTATCCGGTGACACACTCCGCATCCCCATTCCGCGTCCGGGCCGCTGGTATGTGCGGTATTCCATAAAGGCCGATGCCGTGGGAGCGGACCGGGAGGACTACAACAAGGAGAAGCAGACCGCTTCCCTGGTCTTCCAGATCCCCAATGAAGCTGAAACATCCGGGAAGTGATTCTTTCCAAAAAAGTCTCTTGTCCCGGAGCACAAACCGATTGGAAACAAAAAAGCAGTTAAAACAAGGGAAGGAAAAAGTATGGCAAAGAAATTGTTGGCTATGATTTTGGGTGTGTGCTGGCTGGCAGCCGGCTTGAGTGCAACGGCGACGGCGGAAGAATTGTCCAATTACGAATTGACCCGGAAACTCAAAGAGCTCGAGGAGCGCCGGGGCTTGGGCAATGTCGCGCCCGCGTGGATGGACCGGCTGGCTTTGAGCGGTCTGCTGGAGGCCGAAGCCGGCTATGCAAGCCTTGAAGAGGAGAATGAAAGCGATGTCGCGCTGGCGACCATGGAACTGGGCCTGGATGCAGCAGTCAACGACTATGTCAGCGGCCATTTCCTGCTCCTCTGGGAAGAGGACGACACCGAACCCGTTGACCTGGACGAGGGATTTATTACGCTGACCGGCGGCCCGGACTGCCCGGCCTATGTGAACGCGGGCAAGATGTACGTGCCTTTCGGTAATTTTGAAAGCCACATGATCTCAGACCCCCTGACCCTGGAGCTGGCTGAGACCCGGGAGTCCGCCGTGATGGTCGGCGTGGAGGAGAAAGGCTTTTACGGTTCGGTTTATCTGTTCAACGGCGATGCGGATGAATTCGATGAAGACAGCCATGTCGACAATTACGGCGCCCAGGCCGGTTTTGCCATGGCAACCGAGGCCTTTGATCTGGACATCGGCGGCAGTTACATCAATAACATCACGGATTCGGACGGCTGGGAGGGTCTTTTTGATGATCTTGAAGATGAAAGCGATGTTGGGGTTGAGCTCGATGATTATGTCGGGGGCATAGGCGCCCATGCCATCATAAGCACCGGGCCGTTCATGTTCATTGCCGAATACATCACCGCCCTGGATGATGCCGATTTTGTAAACAAAGAGGATGGCTCCATCCTTGACACCGTAGACGAAATTTCCGCCTGGAACGCGGAATTCGGCTATGCCTTTGACCTTGGCGGAAAGCCGGCCACTGCAGCGGTCGCATTCCAGGGCAGCGACGATGCGGACGATTTTCTGCCGGAAACCCGCATGATGGGAACTATC
This sequence comes from Desulfobacterales bacterium, assembly GCA_046543065.1. Taxonomy (GTDB): domain Bacteria; phylum Desulfobacterota; class Desulfobacteria; order Desulfobacterales; family Desulfosalsimonadaceae; genus M55B175. Next base: position 2,387 of record JBKHAE010000129.1, read on the forward strand.
GGCTGCGAGATTTTTGAAGCAACGAACCTGGCCCTGGAATATTTCCATGACGAGTATGAAAACGATGACGAAGCGGACGTGATCACTGCCCAGCTGGCCATTGAATTCTAAATCAACTATCAGACCGAAGCGTCTTCCGCCTTTCCTGTTTGCCTGGCAAGACGGAAGCCGCTATCCCGCCGAGGCAGCAGCTTAAAAACAGACACGCATCTGCTTCACCTCTATCAATCCATTCTTAAAGCTCAAACGCATATTGAACCATCGGATGCTTTTATATAGAACAAATTCAGTGCATGCGGGGCGCGTTAGCGGCTGACGGCAACTATAAGTGTTGTCATCCGGTTGGTTAATTGCATTCAAAAAAATTTTATATTTTTCGATTATCTAGACCGATGAAGCGTTCGCTGGGCAATGGCCTGCTTTGTATTTTGATGCTATGGGTGGCTGTGGGCATGCCACTTATTCACCCGCTTTTTCATCAGCACGATTTCAAATCAACTGGAAGCGGTCGGTATTTTTGCAGCGAAGAGAAGGCTCATTGTCCCGAGAGCTTCCATACAAGTCCCGACATACATTCCCCTTCACATCATCATCACGGCTTCTGCCCCATCTGCCATTTTTTTCTCATTTTGGTAAATTTCTGCTTATTCTGACTACAGCCGCTCTTGCGGGGCTGATATTTGTTGGCGCCATTCGACTTTCTGTCCGCTTTGTTTTCACCCCAGCTTGCCTGGGCCTCTCCCTTCCCCGCGGCCCGCCGGTTTTTCGCTGATAATCGGATAAATAAGTAAAAATGGCGGGCGGATCTCTATCCGTCGGTCTACAGGTTTCCCCCTGGTCGGCAGTTCCTTTCGCCAATTGTTGTGTCGCAGGCGGTTTACTTTAAGCGCTCTGCAGCATTAGCGGATGAGTTGGCCCGTTAAAGGCTTCATGCGGATTAGTCCGCATTGCTGTCTTCTCTCAATCCGCCGCGAATTGTGCCTCTGCCGGAATGGAAAGTCTTTTCTTAAAACTTGCATCGCCGCCTCGCTTTTAAAAACCCTGCCATATGCGCTTTAAAGGTGAGGTTGCGCTGTCACTGGCCATAGGAGCGTCTAATGAGATATTGTCTCTTATATTGTATTATCTGTGTTTTTTGGATGATCCCTGCTGCATCAGCCGGGGAGATCAATGAAAATAATCGTCGGCCGCAGCAAGAAGCGGATTATGAACTGGACCAAATAACTGTTACAGGAACTGCGGTCTCATCGGTCCCGTTTGATTCGCCGTCTGATGTTGATGTTCTATCCGGCCGGGAAAAGTTTGAGCGCCAGCAGCCATCGCTCGGGGCTTCGATTGCTCATTTGCCGGGCATTGATACAATAAACACCGGCAATCAGGTCGGAAAACCTGTGATCCGGGGTCTGAGCGGCAATCGCATTCTGGTTCTGCAAAACGGCATTGGTTTGAATTACCAGCAGTACGGCGTGCGGCATCCGCCCAATGTCGATCCTATCCTGGCGGAGCGAGTCGAGGTGGTACAGGGCGCATCCAGTATCCTTTACGGCTCCAGCGCCATCGGCGGAGCGGTCAATATCATCCCCCGCGCCCTGGCGTTAAACATGAGCCAGTGGCCGCCGGTCATAAACAAATGCCGCGGCCACTGCCATTTTTCGCACAAGGAAAGCACGTTTTCAAACGGGCAGAGCTTATCACCCCGGGCGGCGACTACAAGGATTCGGTCGGTCAGAGAAGCAATCAGGGCGGCGTTATACCCGCCCAGGCTTGCCCCCACGATGCCGATTTCCCTGGTCCCCTGCTGTTCCAGGAGGCTGATGCACTGATAAAGATCATGCATGGTCTGGCCGAAACACTCACATGTCATGGGCGCATCTTCCGGCTCAAGGAAGATGCCTTTCAGCCGCCGGGATTTCGGCGCCCGCCGCCAGTGAAACGGGGAGAGGCAAAGCGCCACGTCAAGGCCCATCTGATAGAGTTTTTCAATTTTAAACATGCACTCGGCCTGATCCGGATCACCCAGCAGATAGCCGTGCAGGCAGAGCAGGGTTTTCCGGCCGGTATCACCGTGCGACCATTTGACCAGCCAGGCAGTGCGGTTTTCTTCAAACGACAGAAATTTGTCTTTGAGCATCGGATTTTGGGGAGCTGTATCGGCTGGCAAACCGGTAGATGGTCCTTGTGCTGTCTAAAAAGCTCCGGCTTTCGGCGCCTTCATCATCCGGCGGAAGCTCGGGCAGATGAAAGAAGTTCCGCGGGTTTTCCATAAATCCGCTGTCGAAGTAGAAGTCAATCTGCTCTTCATAGTTCTTGCGGTCTATGGCAAAGTCCGGCTTGAACGGTTTGATAAGCTTGGGCAGCGTTAAAAACAGGTCATCTGCCACGCTGCCCAGCCGGTCAAAGGCTGTTTTCCGTATGCTTGAGGTTTGGCCTTCGTGCATGGGCGCTCCTTTCTGAGTCCGTGCAATTATTTGACATACCTGTATTTTGCGACCATATTAGATTTAATAAAATCATGCCTTATTTTTACGCATATCAGCCAAATGGGCCTTCGCAGCAAACCCCGACATTTTCAAATATGGGATTTTCGGCGGGCCAGCAAGATAGGGAGGCAGTATGGGCGGAAGCAAGGTTATCACCCTGATCCCCGGTGACGGCGTGGGGCCGGAAATCACCGAGGTGGCGAAATCCTGCGTGTCGGCGCTGGGGGTGGATGTTGAATGGGATTTCCAGGAGGCGGGCGGCGCGGTGATCGCAAAGGAAAATACGCCGCTTCCGAAGCGGGTGATTGACTCCATCCGGAAAAACAAGGTGGCGCTCAAGGGGCCGGTGGAGACCCCCATCGGAAAGGGCTTCAGAAGCGTCAATGTTCAGCTTCGTCAGCAGCTCGATCTTTTCGCCAATGTCCGGCCCTGTAAGTTTTATGAAGGCGTCCACACCCGCATCACGAATCCCCAGAACATCAACATCGTCATTGTCCGGGAAAACACCGAAGACCTGTATGCGGGCATCGAGTTCATGGAGTCCTGCGGTCTGGACAACCCGTTTTTAAAATTTTTGCAGGAGCAGAAGGGCCTGGAGCTGGACTGTGACACGGGCCTGAGTATCAAGCCCATATCGGTCAGGGCCTCCGAGCGGATCGGTAAATTCGCCTTTGAATATGCCAGGCAATACGGCCGGAAAAAGGTGACCGGCGTGGATAAGGCCAATATCATGAAATATTCTGACGGCTTGTTCATGAAAACGGTTGAATCGGTGAGCCAAAAATATCCGGAAATCGCCTATGAGCACAAGCTGGTGGACAATATGTGCATGCAGCTGGTGCAGTATCCGGAAAAATACGATGTATTGGTGCTGCCCAACCTATACGGCGACATTGTCTCAGACCTGGCCGCAGGCATTGTGGGCGGGCTGGGTGTTGCCCCGGGCGCGAACATGGGCGAGGAATATGCCGTGTTTGAAGCGGTCCACGGCAGCGCCCCGGATATTGCGGGAAAGGATATGGTCAACCCCACCGGGTTTCTGCTCTCAACGGTTTTGATGCTTGAGCACATCGGGGAGATGGATGCGGCCAAAAAGCTGGAGCAGGCGGTCGCGGCGGTTTTAAAAGAAGGTGAAAAGGTCACCGCGGACCTTAAGGGAAGGGACAGCCCCGCGCCTCCGGTCGGCACCCGGGCCATGGGCGAGGCGATCGTCGAAAAGATTCGGTCCATATAATTCTGAGGCTTAATCCGTTCGCTAATCTGCCAGGCGCACAGAGCAATTCCGTTACGGTCTCTGCTTCTTCGCTGTCACCGGATGAGCAGTTTATAGATGAACCGATGAATCCACCGGCCGTAGGGCGGATACATCAGCCGGGTGCTGTTGAACCTCGGCTTGTATAATACTCCGCGGGCATTTGAAAAACTGACGAACCCCTCCCGGCCGTGGTAGCGCCCCATCCCGGAATCGCCAACGCCGCCGAAAGGCAGATCGTCCTGGGCGACGTGGAATAAGGTGTCGTTTACCACTGCGCCGCCGGAATGGGTATTGGCCAGTACATGCTCAATTCTCGGGCGGTCATAGCCGAAGTAATAGAGCGCCAGCGGGCGGGGATGGGCATTTACATAGGCGATCGCCTCATCCAGCGTATCATAGGGCAGCACCGGAAGCAGCGGTCCGAAGATTTCTTCTTTCATCACGCGCATTTCCTGCGTCACCCCCTGGAGCACATAAAACGGCATTTTGCGCGTACCCGTGAAATCCTCAGCCGCGGGGTTGATTTCGGTGATATGCGCCCCCTTTTCCCGGGCATCTTCCAGCAGTCCCTGAATCCGCTGATACTGGCGATCATTGACAATGGATGTAAACTGGGGATTGGTTTTCATGGCGGGAAACATTTTGGCGCTGCAGGTCTTAAGATCCCCCACAAATGCCTCTATGCGCTGTGCGGGGCAGAGCACGTAATCCGGGGCGATGCATGTTTGGCCGGCATTTAGGAGCTTGCCGAAGGCGATGCGTTCGGCCGCGTCCATGCCGGGCGTTGCGGGGCCGATGATGGCCGGGGATTTGCCGCCCAGCTCCAGAGTGACCGGGGTCAGGTTGTCGGCTGCGGCCCGCATGACATGTCTGCCAATGGCGGTGGACCCCGTAAACAGGAGATGATCCCAGGGTTTGGCGGAAAATGCCGCAGCCGCGTCTGCTTCGCCGGTGATCACCGAAACGTGGTCTTCCCTGAATGTCCGGGCGATCATGTGCTGAAAAAGCGCCGAGGTGTTGGGTGTGAATTCGCTCATTTTGATCATCACCCGGTTGCCCGCGGCCAGGGCATAGGTTAAGGGCCCTGCGGCCAGATAAATCGGATAATTCCATGGCACAATAATGCCCACCACCCCTAATGGCTGGTATTGGATGCGGGCTCTTCCGGGCATGAAGGCGGGATTGACGCGGCGGCGGGCGGGCTTCATCCAGCGTTTCACCCGTTTTGCAGCATATCGGAGGCCTTCCACGGACGGGAAAAATTCGGCCAAAAGCGTCTCATCCGCAGCCCGGCCGTCAAAATCGGCATAAACCGCCTGGACGAATTCCGCCTGCCGCTCGATCAGCGCGGCTTTAAGCCGCTTCAGATGGGCAATACGCTGATCGGCCGGCAGCCAGGGGGCTTTTTGGAAGGCGTTTTTCTGGGCCTCAAAAATGCGGTCTATTTCGGCAAACTCCGGGTTTTCCGGCCGGCCGGGGCTTTCTGCGCCCTTCACGGTTTCGGCGTTATTTGGCATGATTTTTCCCCTTTATATGGACCTTAATCGTACTCAGCCCCGCGTAAGCGGGACGGTTCTCGTTCCCGTAATCTTACTCGAAAAAATTAAAAGCCGATTACGAGCATGAGTACGAGCACGAACCAGCAGGAATTGAATTTACGGCAAATTTATATCCTTAAGTTCCTTTTAGGTTCGGCCCCGGGCGCACGGCCCGGGGGGCGATTATTTCTAAAGATCAAAATTTACTATAGATTAAAATAACCACTGTGCAGCCGTCTTGCCAGCTCAATTTGGGTCTGTAAAAACAGGCATGTATTCCTTCGCGAACCGGCCCTGAAGCAACAGCCTATCTTGCCGGGCGCGCCGTCCTCCCCATTGGGCATAACAAGTTCAAGTGCTATCCCGCCCATTTATTGGTTTAAAGCCGAGTAAAATAGTGCTAAGATTTCTAAAATTTCTTACCTGAATGCAGCGTTTCAGAGATCAGCTGTTTGAGGAACTTATTCCCAGGCAGACGATAAGAATAAGTCATCAGCCTGACGCTCCGGCTGCGGGGGGCGCAGTGAAATCGTTTTTTAAGAAACGAAATTCCGCTTCGAATTGGCGGATTGCACTGGTGGAAAACGCGCTGGACGGCATTGTCGCCATGGACAGCCGGGGCCGGATACTTGAATTCAATCCGGCAGCAGAAAACCTGTTCGGCTATCGCCGAATGGAGGTGATCGGCTGCAGAGTTTCCGATAAACTCATTCCCCCCTCTCATCAGAAATCCCATGAAAGCGGGCTTGCCCGGTTGCTTGCCGCCGGGCATAAGCAGATGCCCGGCCGGCGGATGACAGTTACCGCCAGACGGGCGGATCAATCCATTTTCCCTGTTGAATTATCCATCATATCCGTTAATTCCAGGAAATCGCCGGTGTTTATTGCCTGTCTGCGGAAAGCCGCGGATGAAAAACCGGCTGAACCAGAGGATCCGCAATACGGCATTAACATCAAAAAAACCCTCATGCAGTCGATTCTGGCCGTCTCCCGGATCGTCGAGATTCGCGACCCCTATACCGCCGGTCATCAGCGGCGGGTCGCCCATTTGGCCGCTAATATGGCGCGAGTCTTAAATTTTTTGGAAGAGCGCATTGACGGGGTTTATTTGGGGGCCCTGATTCATGATATCGGCAAAATCGCAGTGCCGCATGAGATCCTGGCCCGTCCCGGCAAACTGCTGGATGAGGATATCAATTACCTCAAAATTCATTGCCGAAAGGGCTATGAAATCCTGGAACCTGTCAATTTCCCCTGGCCGGTGGCCGAAATTGCGTTACAGCATCATGAGCATATTGACGGCTCCGGCTACCCGCAGGGTCTTAAAAATGACGAGATTCTGCTGGAGGCACGGATCATCGGTGTGGCGGATGTGGTGGAGTCCCTGACCGCCCATCGCCCCTATCGCCCCGCCTATTCCCTGGAGCAGGCCCTGTCCCAAATCCGCGGCAAGGCCGGCACCTGGTATGACCGCGAGATCGTAACCGCCTGCACGGATCTTTTTGAAAACGGCTACCGGATTGATGCCGTTGATATGGATGAACTCACCTGGAAATCATCATTATAACGGCTTAAATCAAAACAAGGATTGTATTCCTTAAAAGTTATATTTATAATGGAATATAATCCTCAATAGTTA
>JBKHAE010000130.1:0-9243 GCA_046543065.1 Desulfobacterales bacterium
TTCTGAAGAAAACGAATCCCAACCTTAGCGTTAACAGCACCGTGGTTATGGATTTGCGATTAAAACAAATTTGCCGTGATGAGTGAATTCCTGAGTATTTACTTTAACGGCCAAAAATTGTATGGTTAAATTTTTTGTAGAAGGATTTTCAACTTGTTATGTCAGTGGATACGGCACAGATGAAAACCCATGTTGCCCCGGCCGAACGGCTGGATGAAGAGGCAATCTATCGCCAATTGCAGAAGCTGCAGGATCATTCCATGTTATCCCGGCTCTGCGAATCCATGTTAAATGCCGTTGCCATTCTTAACCGAAACCGGCAGATTGTCTACTGCAACCGCGGTTTTGCCGCATTTGCCGGCTATGACAGGCCTGAGGCGGTATATGCCAAACGGCCCGGCGAAATCCTTGACTGCGTCCATGCCACGGAAACAGACGGCGGATGCGGCACCGCCGAGGCCTGCGCGGTCTGCGGCGCTGTGAACGCCGTTCTGGAAGCCCAGCAGGGGGAGATCACGATAAAAGAGGCCAATATCCGGCGGGCCGGCGGCAAAGAGGATGCCAATCTGGAATTAAAAGCAAGCCCTATGTATCAGGGCAATGAATTATTCGTCATACTTTCAATTTCCGATATCAGCGACCGGACCCGAAGGCGGTCGCTGGAGCGCATCTTTTTTCATGATCTGATGAACACGGCCTCGGCCCTGAAAATTATCCTGGAAGAACTGGTTTCTGAGCAGGCCGCGCCGTCACCGCCGGCTGAGCTTAAAAGCCAGGTTTTAAACGGAATTACGCAATTAATGGAACAGATCAAAGAGCAGCAGGGGCTTTTGGCGGCTGAAAATGCGCAATTAAACTTAAATATCCGGTCCGCCCGATCGCGCCATCTTCTTTCCGAAGTTGCCGCCTACTATGAACATTTTGAAATCGCCAGAGACCGAAACCTCATTATCGCGGAAGACTCCGCGGATATTGAATTTGAAACCGATCGCACGATCATTTTCCGGGTCCTCGGCAACATGACGAAAAACGCTCTGGAGGCATGTCAGCCGGGTGAAACAGTAACCCTTGCCTGTGAAAAACAGGACGCGGGCATCGCGTTCAAAGTGCATAATCCCGGAGTTATTCCCCGAAAGGTCCAGTTTCAGCTTTTTCAGCGCGCATTTTCCACCAAGGCAGAAGGAAGGGGACTTGGCACTTACAGCATGAAGCTGTTGACCGAGCATTATCTGGGGGGCCGCATATCCTATACCACGAGTTCGAAAAAAGGCACCTCTTTCCGCGCCTGGTATCCCCTGTGCTTTAAGGACATGACAAACCTGCAGTGAAATAAAATAAACTTTGACAATCCATCAACAAGGATAAATCCGGATGAATTTTCGCCGTACATTTAATCGATTAACCGCCTGGCAGGCTCTTCTGCTGCTGCTTGTATGCGCCGGCTTACTGATCAGCGCGTGTGCCCGGGAAGTACCGGTGCCAAAGACAGATGGGGAAAATGTTGTCGCCCTCATGCCGTTTATCAAAGGGCGAGACCCCCAGAACCTCGCCAATACGCTGAGCTGTCCGTTTGAACGATTCTGCTACGAAGATGACGCCCTGGCATCGGATGCCGATCAGGTCATGACGCGAATGCTTCAGGAGATGCTCTTGGAAAGGTTGAACGAGCGGACCCTGCCCATGAAGACTGTCCGTCAAACCTACGAGGCACTGCTGTTCGACCACCCGAACGCCACCCCGCTTGAGATGGCCAAAAAACTGGGCAAAGAACTAGGGGCGGATTATGTGCTCATTGGAAACGTCTGGCGCTTTCGCGAGCGGCTCGGCTCCTCCCTGGGCGTGGCCAAACCCGCATCTGTTGCCTTTTCTCTCTATCTTGTCGACACCCAAAACGGCAAATCCGTCTGGCAGGACCAATTCAACGAAACCCAGCAGTCGCTTAGTGAAAACCTGCTCAAAGCCCCGGATTGGTTCAAACGCGGGGGCACGTGGCTAAAAGCCGGGGAATTGGCCCGCTATGGTTTAAAAGATATGCTCCAAGACTTTCCGCTTAAATAGTTTATATGGCATGAAACAAATCTACAAAAAACTGACGCCCGCCGCCTCGCTCGGCATAAACGGCGCCAAACGGATCACGCATACGGCGTTTGTGCTGGGGCGCACCGGTTTCGACTGGATCCTGGGGCCCCGGCTGTCACCACCTGAACATGTTCGTCAGGCGTTTGAACGGATGGGGGCCACCTACATCAAACTGGGCCAGCTCATCGCCAGCTCCCCCTCCCTGTTTCCGGCGCCCTATGTCCGGGAATTTCAGAAATGCCTGGATCAGACCGATCCAATGCCTTTTCCGGCCATGGAGAAAATCCTGACCAAAGAACTGGGGGCGGATTACATTCCGGCGGTTTTTTCCCATATTGACCCGAAACCTCTGGCCTCCGCCTCCATTGCCCAGGTCTATGCCGCTCGTCTGGCCACCGGCGAAGATGTGGTCATCAAAATACAAAGACCCGGGGTTCAGGATATTCTGGTCACTGATCTTAACTTCCTTTATTATGCGGCCTGCATCCTTGAGCGCCTGGTCCCCCGGCTCCGGCATACCTCCCTTGCCGGCATTCTGTCAGAGATCCGTCAAACCGTGCTGGAGGAATGCGATTTTATTAAAGAAGCCGAAAACATTCAAATATTTAAGGACTTCCTAACCACCGGCGGACATCAGATGGTGGTCGTGCCACGGGTCTATCACCAGGCCTCTTCCAGGCGGGTCCTTACCATGGAACGGCTCCACGGCATTCAAATGACCGACCGGAAGACATTTCTTAAATCCACCGATCAGCCGCAGAAAATTCTTTCTTCCGCATTTAATACCTGGCTGCAGAGCCTATCCGAATGTGAAATCTTTCATGCCGACCTGCACGCCGGAAACATCATGATTTTAGCCGACAACCGGGTTGGATTTATTGACTTCGGCATTGTCGGCCGGATTTCGGATAAAACCAAAAAAGCGGTCAATTCGCTGATACTGGCCATGATGATCGAAGATTTTACATCCATGGCCGAAGCCATGCTCACCATCGGCATGACTGGTAAAACCGTTAACACCGGGCAGCTGGCCGAAGACCTGGCCGCCCTGTACGCGGCAGACATGGCCCCCGGCGGGGATGATCCCTTTATTTTTGCAGACAATCCCGCCGCACCGGACCCCTTTCTGCTCGAAATCGTTCGCATCGCCGAAGTTCACGGTATCCGGTTTCCGCGTGAATTCACCCTGCTTTTAAAGCAGGTGCTCTATTTTGACGCTTACGCGGACCTTTTATTTGATGTGGATGATTTTCTAATGGATGATTTTCTGGAGGATACGATGGGGCGGCCGAACCCCGGCGCTTCTTCTAGGTAACTTCGAATTCACGGTTTAGGGTTTAGTGTGTAAGGTGTAAGGTGTAAGGTGTAAAAGCCTCAGTGGCTTTGGCAAAACCCTATAAAAAAGGTAATTTCCTTTAAGTCCCCCTTTGGAAAAGGGATTTAGGGGGATTTCTCATCATGGCCCAATATAAATCCCCCCAATCCCCCCTTTTTCAAAGGGGGGCTGCGGTGGTGGCTTTTTTCAAAGGGGAATTGCGGTGGTGGCTTTTTTCAAAGGGGAATTGCGGTGGTAGCCTTTTTCAAGAGGGAATTGCGGGGGCGGCTTTTTTCAAAGGGGGAATCAGATGGTGGCTTTTTTCAAATTAAGGGGTGCGGCACAGCTCAAGACTTAAAGATTAAAAAACTTAGTGCCTCAGTACCTTAGTGCCTTTAAAATTATTTTTAGCTCGGTCCCGGGCACGCGGGCCCGGGGGGAATACTTTTAAGTAACTTAATTCAGGAATTCAGTATCATGCTGTGATTGGGCGTATACGCCTGATACGGCAATTCCCCGTCCCGGGCCACATAATCCGGCACCGCCACCCCGGATTCGTACTGTTTATAATTAACGAACGTCCGCCCGTCGATGCGGACCTTCATCCCGGGTACCGGCTGCTTCAGCGGCACAATCGCAAAGCTCCCCCGATATTTTTCCACCAGCTCGGCAAGCCCCATCTTTTCAGCGGTCCTGCCGATATCAACTTCCACATAATGCCGGGAGTCACCCGATATATTCTCCCGGTGTGCATCACCGATCGCATTGATAATCAAATCGATTTTTTTATCCATACCAAAGCCTCCAGCTTATATAAGAACAGCCTGTTTTCAGTACCAATCCACTCCTTGCCGATTGCCTCGATTTATCCTTCATTTATAGTAAAACACAATCCACTGGAGTCAACAGCGGCAGACGCTTCAGGCTGGCGCCTCTTAGCAGTTAACGAAATTTGTACCATCAATGTAGAGGAAAAAGTCGGGCAGGGAATTTTTTTCTTTAAATTTGGCTAAACTTTGTTTACATTCGCGTAAAATGTTCTCTTCGCATCGGAGACAATAACAATTAAAGCACCAATTAAAGTATCAAAAGGAGATTTCAATGACCCGGCAATTTGACACAACAAAAACCCGTATCGGTGATATCGTCGATTACAATGCCCGGGAACTGGGCGAAAATATTGCGCTGGCCTATTATGAGTACGGCTTTCAGCAGACATTCAAAGAATTTCAGGAAACCTGCAACCAAGTTGCCAAGGGCCTGATGGCTTTGGGCGTAGAGCGGCACGACCATATCGCCATGTGGGCAAACAATGTACCGGAATGGATCTACACGCAATTCGGCAGCGCCAAAATGGGCGCTGTGATGGTCACGGTAAATACCAATTTCAAGGCATTTGAGCTCGAGTACCTGCTTCACCAGTCTGATGCCAACACGCTGATACTTGTAGACGGCGTTCGGGATAAGGATGAGTACATCAAAATCGTTCACCAGGTCTGCCCCGAGATAAAGGACTGCGCCCCGGGCGAATTAAACGCCGAAAAAGCCCCTTATCTTAAAAATATCGTGCACCTTGGGGAAGAAAAGATCCCGGGCATGTATAACTGGAATGACTTGCTGGAACTGGGCCAAAAGGTCTCGGATGCCGAACTGGCCGAAAGATCCAAAAGCCTGGAGCCGGAGGATGTCATTATGATGCAGTACACCTCCGGCACCACCGGCTATCCCAAGGGGGTAATGCTGACCCATCGGAATCTGGTCGGAAACGGTCAGAGCATGGCGGAAATCATGGCGCTCACCCCGGCGGACACCCTATGCATTCCGGTGCCCCTGTTCCATTGTTTCGGATGCGTCATCGGCACCATGTGCTGCACGGTTTCAGGGGCAGCTATGGCGCCTATCACCGCTTTCAAGCCGGATGTGGTGATGGAGGCAGTAGATGCCCTTAAATGCAGCGCACTTCACGGGGTCCCCACCATGTTCATTGCCGAGCTGGAAGAAATGGACAAAAAGACCTATGACACCACCGCCCTGCGGACAGGGGTGATGGCCGGCTCCACGTGTCCGGTTGAGGTGATGAACGGGGTCATCAATAAAATGGGGGCTGAAGAATTGACCATTGTCTACGGGCAAACCGAAAGCTCACCCGGAATCACCCAGACCCGGCGCGACGATCCGATGAACATCCGGACCGAAACCGTGGGCCGGGCGCTTCCCAATGTAGAGGTCAAAATCGCGGATACCGCCACCGGCGAAACCCTTCCCCCCGGGGAGACCGGCGAACTTTGCAGCCGCGGCTACCACATCATGAAAGGCTACTATAAGATGCCGGAAAAAACCGCGGAAGCCATTGACGAAGACGGATGGCTCCATACCGGGGATCTGGCCAGCATGGATGAGGCGGGCAACTGCACCATCCAGGGACGGTTAAAAGACATGATCATCCGGGGGGGAGAAAACATTTATCCCAGAGAAATCGAAGAGTTTCTGTACACCCATCCCCAGATTAAAGATGCTCAGGTGGTCGGGGTGCCAAGCAAGAAATACGGGGAGGAGGTCGCCGCCTTTATCCAGATGAAAAACGGCAGCAGTATCAGCGAAGATGACCTCCGGAACTTCTGCAAGGAAAATATCGCCTATTACAAGATTCCGCGGTTTATCTACTTTGTCGACGAATTTCCCACCACCGCCAGCGGCAAAATCCAGAAATTCAAGCTCCGGGAAATTGCCACCCATGACATGAATTAAAAATTTTTGAGCTCTATGCCTGCGCCCCGGCAGTTGTCTGCCGGGGCTTTAAAAGGGTTAGTTTAGAACTCAAACGCATGCTGGCGTTTGGCCTTCCACTCCTTGATGGTCGGGCAATCCCACAGCGGGGTGGCGCAATAGCCCCGATCGTTTTTGGGTTCCGGGCAGTTTTCACAAATGGCCCAATGGGGGCATCTGGTTTCCCCGTCGTTAAATACCGCGCCGCAGGTCAAACATCCTAAGCAGCCGCAGTTCAAACAAAGCCCAATGGTTTCATCGCCGATTGCTGTGCTGCCGCAGTCCCGGGTATTCGTGCTGCCGCAGTTCGGGCATGGGGCGACCATAAACTGATCCGTTGCATCCATTTCATCGCTTTGCTCCGTGGTTTCACTCAGCGACTCTCTGAAATCCGCAGGCAGCAAATGCCAGGTCTTAAAAAAGTCCTTCTGTATTTCAACATGTTCCATCATAGAATCTCCTTTAATATGCATCAATTCGCTGCTTTTTGGCAAAGGGGCGATCCGAAAAATACTCTTTCAAGGGGAAAACCATTGGGTAATTCCACGCCGCAGCAGATGGGCGTATATTAAGATAACCCCATTCCGGAAAAATTACAAAATCCTCCGCCATTCGGGCGGATATTGAGGCAAAACAGCCTGGCAATAAAAAAAGCCGAGTTGCCCCCTTTGTGGCAGCCCGGCTGTCTCATCAAAATTTAAATTAACTGATCAAAGACCCGTGACTTTCCGCCCCCCACCTCTCGATGGGTTCGGCTTTGTCACGATGCCATTAAATGAAATATGGAACCGGATGTCAAGAGGCTTTTGCCCGGAAAAAGTTGGCGAATATCTAAACTGCAACGCGATTCAACACTATACCAAGTTATTCCGGAAATTTTTGCCGTTGTCAGTCTGAGGAACGAAAGCATGGATTTTGATCGCCTTCTTGAGTTACTTTCTGCAAAAATGCCGTGCTGGCAGCATAAACCGCTTTTTGCGAAGATTACATATTTCTCTTAAGTATGAATCTTGACGACAATATGGCTGAGGATATTAATGACCGGCTGGAGCACAATATCCCTGTTGACATGCTTTATCAATTCCAATTCTTCCAGATCCTCCGGCGTGCCCAGTTTTCTCGCTTCATCCTGGAGGGTATAAATCAGTCGTTTTTTATCCGTTTTGCTCTTAAATATCCGCCTCAAAGCCATGCGCACCCGGCTTGATTCATCAATGTACATCCAGTCAAGGCTTTGCTCCAGTGCATACGGATCGAGCATCCCAAGGAGTTCCTGCAATTCATCTATGGCGACCAGTCGGCTTGGTGAGTTTAATTCCGGCGGACCTGCAATCACCTCCGGTGGATCCGAGTGCTCTGAAGTATGATGGTATGCCGCCTGTTTTCCGGCTACCGGTGAATTTTGCTCTTTTGCAGCCGGCTGCGAAGACAGTATATTCAGCTTGGCCGTATAAACCTGTTTTGGACCCAGCGTCTGGGTATTTGAAAAATCACTAATAGCGGCAAACGGCAGTATAGATGCCAGCGTTTCCCGGACCGCATTAATTTCTGAAGCCCGCTTATCCGGATCAGACTCTTTTGTTTCAAAACGCACGGTGATGGTATTATCATATGTTTCCGGGAAGATATAGATATGCTGGCCGGAGCCTAAAGTCACGCGGAAAGAGCCGGATACCTCCAGCAGGTCGAACGCCTCGGCATCAAAGCACGCCTTGATTAAATCCAGTTGTTCCTCAATTTTTGATGCCATCTATAAACCGATCGGTCCTTTTTCTTCCTGACACTATCCGCGGGCATCCAGTTCGGCCATCGGTTTTATGCGGTCCCGGATTTTGCCTGTTTCCACCACATCCATAAACTCATCCGCCATTTTTCGACTGAGTTCAATGGCTTTGCGCCATTTAGCCAGGCGCGCTTCATCCTGCCCGGCATAGTCATCAAAATCCTTGCGATCCGGAATCCGGCCATCCGGCAGCTGATCCAAAACCGCCGATGTGGGTGCGGTCATCAACACATGATCCATATATCCCATATCCGGTTTGCGCCAGGGCACCTTTTTATCCAGCCAGCCGGGCACTATCTGCTCGGCATAATGCGGAAACAGGACAATGCCGTCTTCTTCGTTCATAAACGGAATATTCATATGATAGTCGATGATGCCCCCGTCCCGGTACATACCGGCGGGCGCATCCGGGATATCGGTGACACCGGTCATTAAAAGGGGAATCGAGCCGGAGGCGCGCAGGGCCGGCTCAATATTTTGGCTGGTGAGAGGCACCCGGTTTATCGGAAACCCCGGCAATTCAAAATACGGCGGCAGATCCCGCGGATCATAAAAAAGGGTGCGTTCAAAGAACCATCCCAGGCTTTTCCGCCGCACCGCATTGCCTAAGGCTGCCGCTAAGAGCCCGGGTATCAGATGCGGCTTTTTATCCGTATTGGTCAGGCCCTTGCAGCGAACGGCCATGATATTTAACCTAAAAGACGGGTGGGAAAGGATTTCTTCCGCTCCGTTCCCGCCCATCAGCCGGCGAAGAATCTTATCCAGCTCCCGGCTTATGGCGGCGGGCGGCGGGTTGATATCATAGGATTGCGCCAGATAGGCTGATTCGAATCGTTTAAGGGCGGCCACCGGATCTTTTTGGGATATCGCGGCAAACCGCCAGGCGGCAATGGAAGAGCCGATCAGAAATAGCGGCGTTTCCCGGGGCTTAAGCCAGTCGGCAAACAGGGCGCGATCCAGGCGGCTTAGAATCAGCCACTTGGGCCCGCCGGCCGCGCCGGCAACAATTTTGACATCTTCGGGCCGGATGCCGGCATCCCTGATTTTTGAATAGGCTTTTTTCCCGGCCCAGAAAGATAAATACGAAGACATCTTAGCCACCTTCAGTCGATAATTAAATTGGGTTGAATGGCTGATTCCGGTCGTTTTTTGCCAAATGAGCATACCGAAAATGGCTAAATTCACAACCCCTTTTTGCGTCCCTGACAGAGTCCTAAGACCCCACGGCTAATTTGTTTTAATCGCAAATCCATACCCCCGGTCCTGTTAACGCTAAGGTTGGGATTCGTTTTCTTCAGAA
>JBKHAE010000131.1:0-9175 GCA_046543065.1 Desulfobacterales bacterium
TCGAGAGGATCAGGAAGTCTACAGCATCGATTTCGATCCCGATAGCGATTTCGATCCCGAGGAAAACGAATCCCAATCTTAGCGTTAACAGGACCGGGGGTATGGATTTTGCGGTTAGAACAAATTAGCCGTGAAATTTCCCGTGCACCGCCTTGACAGATTTTGAGGCAGAAGATATATTTTATGATAATGCTGCGACGAACGCAGCGGCTTGGGAAGGGCGGTGCCTGCTGTTTCGGCACCAGATGCTTAATCAATACTTTCAAGAAGAAAGGAGACAATCATGAAGATTAGAAAAGTCAGAAAAGCGCCCACCGGTCTTTGCAAGTGCAAACGATCCTGCTAGCTACCAGATTCTAACTGAAAAAACAGCCTGTGCATGCCTTGTCTGCACAGGCTGTTTTATTTGAGCACACACCTTCGCCCATGACCAAAATCGATTTTAAAAGCTATATCTGCCGGCCGTACTGCATTTTTTTCCGGGAAGGGGAAAAAGAGGAAATGGCCTGCTACGGCGCCCAGGTGGTGGAAGCCCTGGTTGATCATGGCGTGGTGTCTCCGGGAGAGATCACGTTCGCTAAGGACCCGGCGCTTTGGCACCGGCACCGGCCCGTTATTGAGCCTCATGTTTGTTTTCAATGCCCTTTTAGGGCCGAAGATTGCGATTTTCAATCCGATGCCCCAGAAGACGACATGGAGCCTTGCGGCGGCTATATCGTGCTCACCCTGCTGGTTGAGCATCGCCTGATCGATGAAAAATCCCTGGAAGCGGTGACATGAACTGGCGCCAGTCCTACCTGCGCCTGGCCCCTGAGGCGGCGTTAAAGCGGCTGGAAATCCCCTATATTTATCATACCGGAAGAGATGAGCTCTATGAGATCGATGACCGGGCGCTCGATTTTTTAACCCGTTGCGACGGCCGCACAAAAGGCGAAATCCTGACGGATGACGCTGAATTCGTCGAATACTGCATCGAAGAGGGGATTCTGGAGGCGTTTTCTGCGCCGGCACCGCTTGATATTTCTGTTGCGCACAGCCCTTATCCGTCCCTTCGGTATTTGGAGCTCCACCTCACCCATCGCTGCAATCTTAAATGCCGGCACTGCTATCTGGGCGAACCCCGCCCGGCTGAGCTGGCGCTTTCAGATGCCGTGGATATCACCCGCCAGTTTTCTGAAACAGGCGGACTGCGGCTTCTGGTATCCGGCGGCGAACCTATGGTTTACCAGAAGCTGGCGTCCTACCTGGAGGCTGTCAGGGATCTTAAAATCCGGCGGATCCTGTTTACCAACGGCACCCGCATCACCACGGAAAACATTAAATGGCTGGATGTGGATGAGATCCAGTTCAGCCTGGACGGCTGGCGAGCGGGGCATGACTGGCTGCGCGGGCCGGGGGTGTTTGAAAAAACCGTAAACGGCGTAAATATTGCGCGAAAGGCCGGCATTCCGGTCTCCTTTTCCACCATGATCCATAAAGGGAATTTGACGGAATTTGACCGGATGCGCGAATTTATGGCGGAAGTCGAAGCGCTGGAATGGGGCATTGATATATTGACGGAGGCCGGAGCCCTGGAAGGGCATGCGGATATTACCGTGCCCTATGAACAGGCCGCCCCCTTGATGGCCTATGCTTATGGCGGGGGCTATCACGGCGCATCTGAAGGCTATGCGTGCGGCCGGCATCTGATGGCGGTCATGCCTGATGGGAAAGCCGTAAAATGCGGTTTTTACAGGGATCGACCGCTGGGCGATGCCCGAAAAAGTCTTAAAGACTGCTGGCTGAATATGACGCATATCCGGCTGGACGAGCTTGAATGCCGGGATTGCCCGGTACTTGAAGAATGCCGGGGCGGCTGTCGGTTCCGGGCCCCGTCCCCCTATGCGGCCGATCCCGCCATGTGCCGGCTTTACGGGATATCCAGGTAAAAAGTACTTTGTGCCGCCGGCTTCGTACTCGTACGCGTACTCGTAATCGTAATCGGCCTTTAAATTTCACGAGTACGATTACGAGTACGAGAACCGTCCCGCTAGAGCGGGACTGAGTACGATCAGTGTCTCAGAAGAAAAATAATAATAACAGGGTGTTGATGAATTCCACTGATCAAACAGCCAACCGTTCAATGCCCGCATACCTCCAGTTCTATCCCACCCTGCGGTGCAACTTTGACTGCGACTTCTGCTTTAACCGGCAGCTGCCCGACTGCGGGGATGTGTCGATCGAGAACTTCCAAAAAATGGTGTCCGTATGCCAGGCAAACGGTATCCGGCACATTGATATGCTGGGCGGCGAACCCACATTGCATACCGGCTTGTTTGAGATGCTGGACCTATTGGTGGATGCGGGATTGATGAGTACCATCAGCACCAATGGCAGCCGGGTGGAGACGCTTTGGCAAATTTCCGATCGGTATCCACGGGAATCCGTCCGCCTGGGGATATCCATGAATTCGGAAGATGTTGCCGAGCCGCTCCATCAGTATATTCTTTCCCGCCGGCCGATCCTGAAGACGATTTTTTCAAAACACGACTTGATCCCGGAAGCATTTAAACCCTATATTGGCTTTCAGGGCATTGAATTTTACCTGCTTTACCGGGACATCCTCAATTCGGCGGATCTTTTATACAGCCTGCCGTTTGAGGCGTTTTACAGCCGGCTTGTGGACATTAAAAAAGCATATACCGGCGTAGACGGCGTGTTCTGTTCCGGATTTCTCCCGGATCCGGCAGATTTTCCAGAGCTTGGAAATGTGCGCTGCCCGGCGGGCACCACCAAGCTGTCCGTGCTGCCGGACGGGCGGGTCTATCCATGCTACCTGCTTTTCCGATACAGGGAATTTGAGCTTGGCAATCTGTTTGAGGATGATTTTGACACCATCTGGCAGCATCCGACACTGGTTAAATTCAGGCATTTTGAAGGCAATCAGTGTCCGCAGAATCAATGCGCGCTGCATCAGAGATGCCATGGCGGATGTCCGGCGGTAAGCTATATGTTTTACAAGGATCTCAATGCGCCGGATCCCAGATGCGTCTATCCGGTGAATCAATAAACTGCATAAATATCTAAGGAAGCCGTAATGAAGCCAATTGAGTTAAGGAGCCCGGCACTATCCGCAGAAGACGGGGAGTATATCTTTGGCAAGGAGCATACCGGCAGCCATGCCTGTTACATGATCTACGGGGTTTTAAAGCCCGGTGAAACGGATCGCCTGGTAAAACCGGGCGCGGGCCACGAGGAAATGGTGCTGGCCGCCGCCGGGGATCTGGAGGTGACAGGGGCGTTTTCCGGCCGTTTGGCCGCCGGATGCGCGTTCCACATTGAGGGAGAAGATACCGCATACCTGAGTAACCCGGGATTCGAAGAAGCGGTTTATATTGTGGCGGGCGGGCACTCTGAAGAAGGGCATCATCACTGAGCAAGATGCCCTGCGAAAGGCAAAGCATGAAAAACGGTTTAAAATCAGCCTGGCCATTCTTATTGTCGTGATGAGTGCCGGGTATTTCGGGTTAAAAGCCTGTACCCTGCATGTGGACTGAGCCTTTTTTAAAACGCTTCTGCCGTGGCGGCTAGATCGACTGCGGCAATCGGAGGGCGGAGATGGATCTGGACAATCTTTTCCGACTGGTCAATAATTTTTATTACACCCATACCTATGTGGCCATCGGCATTATTGCCGCCCTTGCCATCATCGCCCTGCTCAAGCCCAAACAAACAGTTAAAGCGCTTTTGATAATTGCGGGTGTGGTCGCGGTGGGCTATATCCTGTATCTTATCGGCGGGGCGGTATGGTCCGGGTTTACAGACAAGAACCAGATGCTAAACAAATATTAATCTTTGAAAAAGGCAGCCTATGCCTCAGGCATTCGATCTCTCAGATGACCGGTTAGCTGAAATTGCCTGTCAGATGGAGGAAAAGACGCGCGACGGGTTAAAGAAAGATGGCGGCGAGCTTCTTTGCATCCCCACCTTCGTACCCATCCGGTCCATCCCACAAGCCGGCCGCCTGGTGGCGCTGGATCTCGGGGGCACCAATGTCCGCTGCGCGGAGGTTGAACTGGATTCGGGCCGGCTTAGATTTGAAAAAGGGCCGGTTAAAGAGCGGCTTACAAATGAGCAAAAGCGGCAGTTGGATCAGACGGATTTTCTGGACCGGCTGGCCAATATTATACATTCCGTTGAACCGGATTCAAATCTGCCCCTGGGATACTGCTTTTCGTATCCGGCCGAACCTACAAGAGACGGGGATGCAGTTCTGCTGCGGTGGACCAAGGAAATGTTTGTTGCCGATACGGTGGGGCAAAAGATCGGTGAAATGCTGTGCCGGCATTTGGCCGGCCGGCATTTCTCCTGGCAGTGCACGAAGGTAAAAGTCATCAACGACACGGTGGCAGCTCTGCTTGCCGGCATGGGGGCGGCCGGTGCAGATGCCTATATCGGGCTCATCGTGGGGACCGGCACCAACATGGCGATATCCCTGCCCACCGAGCGGATGCCTAAGATGACCGAAGACCGGGCCGAAACCGTTGAGCTGCCGGTCAATTTGGAATCCGGTAATTTCCGGCCGCCCTTTTTGACCGAATGGGATGAAAAGCTGGACCGGGAATCCCACAATCCGGGCCAGCAGCGGTTTGAAAAAGCGGTTTCCGGCCAGTATTTGGCCCATCTCTTTAAACTGCGTCTTCCGGAGAGCCGGATTGATACCCGGCAGGGCGCGGCAGCCGTATTTGAAAAAGCTTACGGGGCATCCGCTGAAACGGATACGGAAAAACAGATGGCAAAAGCGATTATCATGCGCTCCGCCCGGCTGGTGGCGGCATCTCTGGCCGGTCTCATCTCTTTTTTGGCGACAGATCGGGCGCAGCCGGTGAAAAAAGTTGTCATAACCGCTGAAGGCGGCGTTTTTTGGGGACACCCGGCATATAAAGAAGCAGCCGAGCATGCATTGCGGCATTTGTTAAATGCCAAGGGCCTTTCCGGGATTGATTTTGAGTTTTTGGCTGTTGACCATGCCAATCTGTTGGGCAGCGCCATTGCCGGATTGTCTGAATAGAAGGAGGAGGCGATGAACCCGCTTAAAACAAAAATATTTACCTATTTTACCCTAAACATCAATCCGCCCAATGAGATTCAGATCAACGAATGGCTGGCTGATCATCCGGATATAGAAATCGTACATATGCTCCAATCTGAATCCATGGCGGAAAAAAACGGCGAGATCGAGCGCAATCTAAGCATTACCATTGTCTACCGGGAATCCTGACTGAAAATCCATTGATAAAGGGACGGTTTATGCAAGCGGAAAATTTTGTAATCGGGAAAGTCTATTTTGAAGGAAGCTTTTTGCACCCGGAGTATCCCATCCCCGAAATTGAAACCTGGATCTATGTCGGCATGAATCTCTTCCCGGAGGAAGCGGAAGAGGAGAATGCCTATTTTTTCATCAATCCGCAGAAGTACTATGAGGAAGATCTAAAGCCCGCGATCCAGGATGAGAGCTTTTTCGAGGATATTGACGGCTATTATGTCGTCAAGGAAAGCGATTTGGATGCGATCATGGATATTGATGAACTCGCTGCCTGGCTGCCCGCCCTGAAGGGGGCGGAAAATGCGGATAAGGTTTTTTAAGGCGCTTCGTGGGTTTTGGGTTTTGGGTATTTGACTCGGTTCCTGCCGCCCGCCGCCCGCGGGCCGGGGAGGGCGCTTCTACCCGATACGCTGCTGTTCGATAATATTTTCCAGATGGATTTTTTTGAGGGCATCGGCGAAATGCGTAAAATCCCGGGCAGCGGCCCCGGGATTCTGGTCAACGATATGCTGATAGCTATCCCGGATAAGCTCAACCATGGTTTCAAAATAATCGGGAAAAATCGTCAGGGTCGAATATTGTATCCGTTGGGCACTGGGCATGAGTTCCATGGCGATTTTCTCGACGATCGGGTTCCGGGCGGCGGCTAATATCATCCTGCCATAGTCCGTGAACCCTTCCAGGTAGATTTCATAGTCCTTTGTTTCAAGGCTGTTTTCGATCTTGACCAGGGCTTTTTTTAATGCCTTTATTTCCTTTTTTGTCGCATTTTCCGCTGCCTTGGCAAAGACATACTGATAGATGATCGTGACAGTGTCATAGAAATTTAAAATATATTCCTCGGTTAGTTCGGTGACCTTGTAGCTGCCCGAGGCGGTTCGCTCCACAAGCCTGTTCTGTTCCAGCATGTGCAGGGCATCCCGTACCGGGCTCCGGCTAACCCCCCATTCTTTGGAAATTTTGGTCTCATAAATCATCTCGCCGGATTTTAGTTCACTCCGAATAATCTGGTTGCCGATAATTTGCGCCAGTTGATCCGAAAGATTATTACGCGCCAGCTGTTCCATGGGTCTGTGTCCCGATTTTAGAGGTTGTTTTCATATAATTTATTCGTGCATGGCCGCGTCCGTATTCAGGATTTATAAGCCCTGTTTATTCCTGAAAATTGAAACCTGACCGCTGACACCTGCAACCGCCAGACACTGCCGAATCGCATCCATGGCCGGCCCGTCCTCCGTCTCAAGCAAACTGGTGCCCGCCATATCCCCCTGCCGAATCATTTCGTCCTCCGGAATCCAGCCCAGGCAGGAAAGGGGCTGCGGGATGCGGAGGGTTTTAAACTCTTTTTCCCCGCGGAGCCGGTTGACAATCAGGCCCGCCCGCGCATAGCCGACCGCCTGATCCGCCACCGCCAGGATGGTTCTGGCGACTTCAAGCCCCTTTTTGGATGCATCAGAGATCATCAGCAGATGGGTGACAGCTTCCATGACCCGCCGGTTGATCTGTTCAACGCCCGCTTCGCCGTCAATTACCACATAGTCAAAATTAGCGGCCAGTGACACAATAATGTCCTTTAACATGTGGTTGACCTGGCAGTAGCAGCCCTCATTTTCCGGCCGGCCAATGGCCAAAAACGCCAGGTTCTTCCGCTCTTCAAGCGCAGCCAGCATTTCATAGTCCAGGCGGGATAACACATCCGCCTTATTCTGCGCCTCCCCGGCCTTTACCCGTTTTATCAGATCATTTCGGATGTCATCCACGGTTCTGGCCACAGAAATCCCCAGAGCCGTGGCAAGCCCCACCGCCGGATCTGCATCAATGGCCAGAACTTTTTGTTGCGGATCAGCCAGTAAAATTTTAATAATACCGGCGCTGATGGAGGTTTTCCCCACCCCGCCCTTGCCGCAAAGGGCGATGATTCGGACTTCCGCCTTATCCGGCATGGGAGGCCGCCTTCCGTTTCTTTAAAGCCTTTCGCATGGTTCGCAGTTCCGCCACATCGCTGCAGACTGCATTATATTCGCAGGTCGTGCAGTCAAAAGAGTGCTCTTCGGCCATTTTGTTCATTGCCCCGATAATTTTTATGGTTTCGCAGGCGATGGCCTGGATCTCAAGGACCGCTTTCCGGCTTTGAGTGATAAAGATGACCTCTGCGGCTTTGATATAGGAAAGCCGCGTAAACTGATCCAGGAGCGCACCGCCCAGTACTCTGAACGAAAACCCGTTTTTCAGGGCTTCCCTGCTGACCCGGCTCCACTCCCGCTGGTGCTGGGAGACCCCGCGCATCATATAGCCTTTAAGATCGATATCATATCGAAGCAGTTCCATTTTCCGGTACCGCTCAAAGCTGTTTTCTTCGTCAAAATCTTCTCCGGCGGCAATAATAATTTTTCCAAATGATGCCCGCTGGTCTTTAAGATCCGGCAAGTCCGGGCCGACCACCGTGATCCGCCGGTCAACCGCCCGGGCCGGGTCATTTGTCCAAAGCAGGAAAGCAGTGGAGGCATCATCGGGATGCCCCAGTTCCACCCCTGTATCCCCGGCCAATACCAGGTTCTGCCGGTTGGATGCCGGCCAGCTGGGGGGGCGGGTATGCGAATATGTGGTTAACCCCCCGGCAGCCTGATATGGTTCCAGGAAACTTCGGATTTGATCGATATGTTTGTTAAACAGCTGCATGCAAAGCTTCTGCTTTTTCCATGGCATACAGGGCCGCGCCCAGGGCTCCAATAATCTGGGGATCCGTTCCGTCAAGCGATCGCAGCGGCACATCCAGGGCCTCTGACAAAGCGTCAAAGACCCCTTGATTTTTGGCCACCCCGCCGGTCATGACGACCTCCGGGGTTACCTCGATGCTTCTGGCCAGGGAGGCTACGCGTCGGGCCATGGCATGATGGAGGGCGTTGATGATATCCGGTATCTCTTTTCCGTCATTTACCAGGGAGATGACCTCGGATTCCGCAAATATGACGCACTGGTTGGATATGGAGAGTTTTTCCGCGGCTTGGGCCCCGATACCGCCCATTTTGTCGAGCGGGACCTCAAGGGCCTCGGCCATCACCTCCAGAAATCGGCCGGTGCCGGATGCGCATTTGTCGTTGTAGATAAACCGGGCCACGCTGCCGTTTTCATCAATTCTTGTGGCTTTGGCATCCTGGCCGCCGATATCAACAACCATTCGGACAGAGGGCGCAAGATGCCAGGCGCCTTTGGCGTGGCAGGAGATTTCGGATTCAACAGCATGAACAAACGGTATCTGCTCGCGACCGTAACCGGTGCCGACAATATAATCGAGATTATCAAATGTCAGTCCGGCATTGGCAAGCGCCAGATGCATCACCTCGTTCGCCGAATCCGCGGGCCTTGGCTTAGCCCGGATCACCGCCTCACAAAGCCGCCCGCCGTTTTTCAATATCACCGCCTTAGCCGTTAAGGAGCCCACATCGCATCCTGCTACAATCATTGGCATACCTCTATCCCGTCTCAATCTTACTCTTAATCTCCAAAAATATGCTTCTAAGTAACTTAGAGTTCACAGTTCACAGTTCACAGTTTAAGGTTTAAAAGACTCAGCGCTTTTGGCTTTGGAAAAAGCTTATAAAAAAGGGCCATTTCCTTTAAGTCCCCCTTTGGCAAAGGGGGATTTAGGGGGATTTGTCATCATGGCCCAATACAAATCCCCCCAATCCCCCCTTTTTCAAAGGGGGGGCAGGTGGTGCGGCCTTTTTCAAAGTGGGGGTGCGGCACAGCGCAAGGCTTAAAGTTTGAACAACTCAGTGCCTTAGCGCCTTAGTGCCTTTACCCGATAGCAAAAGTTATTTGGGTGTGGCTCTTTTGCATTTACCTAAATTTTGACTGTATGCTTTTCTA
>JBKHAE010000132.1:0-9149 GCA_046543065.1 Desulfobacterales bacterium
GTAC
Source organism: Desulfobacterales bacterium (assembly GCA_046543065.1). Lineage (GTDB taxonomy): Bacteria > Desulfobacterota > Desulfobacteria > Desulfobacterales > Desulfosalsimonadaceae > M55B175. Next base: position 5 of record JBKHAE010000132.1, read on the forward strand.
GAGTACGAATCAGCAGAGATTGAATTTTTAACAAATTTATATCATTAAGTTTACTTTTATGCTCGGTCCCGGCCGTCTGTTTTTTCAGGCCTTCGGAGCTCCGCCGGCCGCATTAATCAGGTCCTTTAGCCCGACCCGTTTGCGTTTCGGCTGCCGGGCGGCGGCCAGTTCGTATAATTGGTTTCCCCAATCCGGCTGGTGCAGGGTTTCAAAAAGCGTAGACTGGATCCGACAGCGTTCATTTTTAATCGCATCATAGGCGGCGGAGATGCGACGGAATATGATTGGATCGGACTCCGGGCTATACTGCTTTACCTTTTCCAGGTAGCGCTGCCGGATGGTCTCGTCATCGGCTGTCAGCGGCAGATCGAGTATGAGGTAATGGGTCAGCATAAGATGTTTCTCTCTGTTTTACCCTTCCTCCAGGAAAAGTACCCGGGCCTCGGGTGAGAGGCGCGCAAGCTCATCCGGCGGAAAGGTTTGAAGAATGTCCTTAACAAATCGGGTCTCCGGACGGGAGTTGAAAATAACCGGCCGCATAATCCGCAGGATGGCCGGCGGGGTGTCCCGGAATTTCATGCGGTCGACAATGGCCTCCAGGTCTTCAATGATCCGGGCCGGGGTCATGCCTTCATAATAGGCGTCATCTTCGTCATCAAGGTCCTCATCCAGCCAATCCCCGTCGTCTATGGCTTCATTACCGTCTTCATCATCCCATTTGACTGCATCATCCCATTCATTGCGAAACATTAACAATTCAAGATCGTAATAACGGAGGGCGAGTTGTAATTCACCCCTGGCGTGGGGGGCCAGGTTGAATGCGGCCTGCTTTAGTTTTCTGTCGGTTTCGGCGTCTGCATAGTCCACGATGTCAAGGAGATGTTCAACATCCGTGTTTTCGCCGGACAGATCCGCGAGTACGGTGCAGTAGAAGTCCATCAAGGGCCGGCCGGCGGCGCTGGTTTCCGAAAGCCGCCGTGCCAGTTCTTTGTATGCGGTATCATACCAGCCCATATCCAAAAGCAGATCGCAGACGGCAAGGATATCGGCCTCATGAACACATGGGAGCAGCCGCAGGATCTCCTCTTCCGGCAGGATGGCGGGGGTCGTGTGCAGGGGATGGGTCGGCATTGCCGGCATATAGGCCAATGGGACCGGATAAAGCAGCAGCCGCATCTCTGTTGATTGGATTTCGGATATTGACGCAAGTTCCGTTTTGATTTCAGCGTTTATCCCTTGTCGTAGCGTTTCATTATAAACATCAGCAATTTTTTGGCGGGGTCTGCTGCTTAACTCAAGAAACAGTACGGAAAGCCCCTGAATGCGGGCAAGACCGGCCAAATCCGAAAACATACGGCTGGCAACCGGTTCCGCCTGGCTGCTGATCAGTTCCAGAGCCGTTTGTTTAGCCCGGATAAAGGGGGCCGCCTGCCGGCAGCCCAAGCATTCGGCTTTTTCCAGATCCGTGCCCACCAGATGATATTTACCGCGTTTCAGATTAATTTCAGCAGAAATCAAATAGCCAATAGTTTTTTTCTCAATCACCCGGTTGTCATAGGGGGCGCGCCGGGCGGCTTCCTCAAGCGCTTTTTCCGCCTTGCGATAGGCGTTTTTCTGTTGATAAAGGCCGGCCAGTTCGAGATAGGGAAACGGGTCATCCGGGAAATGGGCGGCCATTTCTTCGAGCGCATCTTCCACTATCTTTTTATCCTCCCGGGACCTGCACGGCAATTTGACAATCAGCTCGTACCATTCCCGGTTTGTGGGGTCACAGGCGATTCCCTCCCGGGCCATTTCCAGGTAGGCGGTGTCCGGGTCATCGGAGGAGATGCCGAGTGCCGCCCAGTTGGTTGAATCTGTCTCGAAATCATAAAAACCCAAATCCTCTTCCAATTCGTATGACATGGTGTCTTTTTCAAGGCTAAGTTTGAATGCGCGAAGCATTACCAGGGATTTGGCAGTGGCCTGCTGACGGGGGTCCGGATAAAGCTGAGGGATGCGGTCAATATATTTTGCCGCAGAATCCAGCGGCAAGCCGCTCATCATGTCCAGACGGAGAATCAATACGTCGGCTTTTCTCCGCGGGAGCAGCGTATTGATCAGCTCGATGAAAAATTGTTGGCTGTAACCTGATATTACGACGGCGCTGCTTAAAATTTCCAGAATGGTTTCAATGCAAGTTTCCGGATTTTCCGGGTAGATGAGCGTCCCCAGCGTTTTTATATTATCTATGGCGCTCTTTTTACGCATTTTTTTCATGTCTTCAAGCAGCGTCGAAATTTTATCCGGCGCCCCTACTGCGCCCTCGAATAAAAGCCCGACAGCAGCGGACGGCTGCGTGCGGGCCTGCCCCGGATCATTTAAAATTCCGCTTAACTGTTTAAGAACCGGCGACAGGAGAAAATCCTTCGGGAGCATGGCCGTGATTTTTTGCAGTTCCCGGTCGTCTTGCCGGTAAAATGCGCACATGGCGCGGCACAGCATTCTTAAGGGGGCATAGGGTGAGGACCGCGGGATGGATCGGAGGTCGTCAAGGGCGGATTGCCAATCGCCGGTATTCATTTTTGAAACCGCTTCCGGGACTGCTGAGGCATCTTTCCGGATGGGCGCTGTGGGGTCCAGCCGGTCCAGAAGGTACCAGTTGTCAGTTTGAATCAGCCGGTTGACCAGCTGCCGCTCCACCTTTACAGAGCCGGGATGTGTGTTCATATATTCTGCATAGGCGTCAATCGCCTGATCCAGGGGGCAGAGGCCGGCGTAATCCGCCAGATCCGTTTCGGATATCTGATCCATGGCCGGTTTGCAGGCCTGTGCCTGTTCCGCCACCATATCGGCTTCAACATCCATGCCTTTATCGCGGAGCTCATTTCCCCGGGCCAGGTATGCCCGGAATAACAAGGGATAAACGGCTTCAGGGGCGTCCTGTTTTTTCAGGGCGATTTTCAAGCACTCCACCGCATCCCGCGCTTTGCCCGAAGCCAGGGCGGACCGGGCGTTCTCAATAAGGGTTTCAGGCGCCTGATTGTGCAGCTGGATGTTCTTATGGCGATTTTTGGTCTTTTTGTTCTTTTTCTTTTTGGCCATTTGGGTGTTAACCGAAATTTTTATATTTCCCTAAAGGGATGCAGGATCAGGGGGATTTAAGATTTCCGTCAATTTATAGAATAAGTTTAAGCGTGTCAATCTGTCCTTAAATGCCAATACCGGTCCATAATGCAGAGGGCGGACAGGGCGGCGGTGTATTCGGTGAGCTCCGGGATGGAGATGCGCTGGTTGAAGCCGCCGAGATGCGGGCCGGTGAGGATGGTGATATCCGCTTCACCTTTTTCGGCGTCAGTGATCTGCTCTTTCGTAAATCCACGGTTTGACAGAAACGCATGAAATTCATCACCGGTCATCGAATTTTGTTCCGCCACGCGCAAAATTTCCTCCATGTGCCGGTCCACCCCCATTTCTTCCACCAGCCGGTGGCTTAAATTCTCCAAATCGCAGGGATAGGGGTTTTCGTAGTGAAGTCCGGTGAAGCCGCTATAATAATTGTCAAACACGCCGCTCAGCACCCGGGTCAGCCATTTCCCATCAAATGAGGCCCGGACGTCTATGGGCGCGCCATCTTCATCCAGGCCGATCCGTTTTTCATCCAGGTTCCGGAAATAGCTGCCCGCAATCAGGATCAGGCTGAATACATGGGCGCCGATGTGGTCGTAGAGCCTTCGGCCCGGGCCGTTAAATGCAATAAAATGCTCAAAATCCCGGATACCGCTGGCCCCGATGTTGGGATACCGGCACGAGGCCAGCCACTGGTCCAGGCGCCCGCCCCGCCGCCATTCATAGAGGCCGTGATCCTCGCGGCGGTGGCGCTGGACCCGGTTATGGAAAAGCGGAATGGGCGCGGTATGGATAATGCCAAGAGCGGCCAGGCGGCCCAACGTTCGGGCGCTTCTGCATAAAATAGACTGACAGGCGTCCTTGTCAGGGATTTCAGCTTCTGCGGCATGATTGGGATAGCGGAAATAGGTTTCGGGCACCGAAAATCCGATGGCATGGCGGTTTTCATCAATATCCAGGGATGCCGGAATATCCAGTGCGTCGGGATGAAACCGGTAGATCAGATGTTCGGGCGGAGCCAGGGGCTTGGGGATGCCAAACCGGTATGCGGCGGGCAGCTCAAGATCCGCCATAAAACGCATCCACCGGATTTCCAGGGTCAGATCGGAGAGGAGCTGGCCGGATCGTGCGAATTTGAAAACCAGCCGCTCACCGGAATTCTCCGACAGGGCTACCACCAGGTTTCTGCCCATCCAGTGCATGGCGCGGGGCGGCATTTTGCCCAGGATATCCGCCAGATGCTGCACCGGCTGAACGGCCGGCTCGGGCGGCTGGGAGCAGTCAAATGCCGGGGGGTTGATGTCTATCGGCAGCGCACCCATGGCCTCGGCTGCCGCGCGGAAGACCGGGCCGGTGTGGGTGCACAGGATATGGGTAAGGGTCTTTCGTGCCTGATCCGCCAATTTGGCGGCGGCGGCCCGGCAGATAATCGCGGCAAGGCCCTCTGCCGCTTTTTTAAAAAGAAAGAATACCTGGCGCTGGCTTTTGTGTTCGGTGCCTTCAAGCACGCGGCACAGGGCGTTGACAGTGTCCGGCTGAATGATTTCCGGCTGCTGCTCGATGATGAACTGCAGGTTGGCCACCTTCATGTAGGTGGCGGTAAAATCCGTGCGCCGGCCCGAAAGATAGGTTTCCGCCTCAAGCCGCTCACTTTCCAGATTCCAGGTGTACATAAAATGTAATAATTCATTTTTTCAGGCAGGCACGGTGGCCTGCCCTACGCATGGGAAAAAACCTGCCCGTCGTAAGGTCGGCCACCGTGCCGACCATTCATGCATGTTGTCATAGGAGTACAAAAGCCCCAGGGACGGATAGGCGATCCGGTTTTTGATTTCCAGCCGGTTAATTTCAATCGGACTGAACAGGTATTTAAGCATGCAAGCCTTCCAAAAGTTTAACCGACCATCCGCCATTGCCCTAAGGACTGCCAGGGCGTGGGCGGACGGCTTTCCGCCGGGGTAAGCGAGCGGGTGCGGGGGTTACGGGTGATTTCATCGGCCACAAAGGCAAGGCCGGCGGTTTCCGTATACCGGCTGTTGGGCAGGGTATGGATGAGCTGGGTCTCAATAAAGCGGGTGTCCACATTGCCCTCGATGAATCGTTCGGAGTGCAGGATTTTTAATAAAAACGGGATTGAAGTCTTGATGCCCAAAAGCACGAAATCGCATAGGGCGCTGATCATGCGGCTTATCGCATGCTCCCGGTCTTCGTCCCAGACGATGAGTTTGCAGAGGATGGGGTCATAGGCCACGGGCACAGTATAGGTGGGATAGACCCCGGAGTCGATCCGGATACCCGGCCCCCTTGGTTCATGCAGGTAGAGGATTTTGCCCGGAGACGGGAAAAAGTTATTCTCCGGGTCTTCGGCATATATCCGGCATTCAATAGCATGGCCGCGGCCGATAACGTCCGCCTGGGCGATATCAAGGGATTTTCCGGCGGCGATTTCAATCTGTTTGCGGACCATGTCGATGCCGGTGACCAGTTCTGTGATGGGATGCTCCACCTGAAGCCTGGTGTTTACCTCAAGAAAATAGAAGCTGCCGTCCTCATCCAGCAGAAATTCCACGGTGCCGGCGTTTACATATCCGGCGGCCCGGGCTGCGGCCACCGCGGCCGCCCCCATTTCCTCCCGCAGTTCCGGAGTCAGGGCCGGAGAGGGGGTTTCTTCAATCAGTTTCTGATGCCGGCGCTGAATCGAGCATTCCCGCTCCAGCAGGTGGATTACATGGCCGTAACTGTCAGCCAGAATCTGGAATTCGACATGCCGGGGGGCGGTGAGGTATTTTTCCATGTACACCGCACCGTTTCCGAATGCGGCCGTGGCTTCGCTGGTGGCCCGGTTAAAGGCATCTTTGATTTCTTTTTCGGAGTTGACCACCCGCATGCCTTTGCCGCCGCCGCCGGCCGCGGCTTTAATCAAAACCGGATAGCCGATGCGTCTGGCCTCTTCAGCGGCCACCGAGGGATCGGCGATGGCCTGGGGGGTGCCGGGGATCACCGGCACGCCGCTGTCCATCATAATCTGTCGCGCCGTGGTTTTGTTCCCCAGGCTGCTGATGACCTCGGGCGAGGGGCCGATATAGGTAATGCCGGCCTCCGCACATTTTCGGGCGAACTCCGCGTTTTCCGATAAAAATCCATATCCCGGATGGATGGCCGCTGCCCGGGTGGCCTTGGCGGCGGCGATAATTTTATCGATATTTAAGTAGCTTCTTACGGCCGGGGTCTCGCCGAGGCTGACCGCTTCATCCGCATACAGAACATGCAGCGCCTTTTCGTCCGCCTCGGAAAATACGGCCACCGTGGCGATGCCCATTTCCCGGCAGGCGCGGATGATGCGCACCGCGATTTCCCCCCGGTTGGCGATTAGGATTTTTTTAAACATTTGTTTCTCCACTACATTCTGAAATTGCCGTAACCCATGACATCATCGCGGATCGGGGCGTTTAAAGCAGCGGAAATGGAAAGCCCCAGGATATCCCGGGTTTTGGCCGGGTCAATAATGCCGTCATCCCCGATTTTGGCGGTTGAACGATAGGCATTGCCTTCCTGGGCGGCTTTCTCAATAATTCGTTTGCGGATCGCCTTTGCCTCTTTTTGGGTCATGGGCGGCTCTCCGGCGTTGGTCAGCTGATCATTTTTGGTGGTAACCAGCATTTCCGCGGCCTTTCTCCCGCTGATCACCCCGATTTCCGTATTGGGCCAGTTCCACAAAAACTTCGGGCCGCAGCCCCGGCCGCACATGCCGTAGTTGCCGGCCCCGTAGGAGGCGCCCATCATCACCGTGAATTTTGGCACAGTGGCGGTGGCCACGGCATTTAACATTTTCTGGCTGTGCTTGGTGATGCCGCCCCGTTCATAGGCTTTTCCCACCATGAAACCGCTGATGTTCTGCAGAAATACCAGGGGGGTTTGCCGGCGGTCGCATATCTGGATAAACTGGGCGGCTTTTTCCGCGCATTCAGAGAACAGGACCCCGTTGTTGGCCAGAATCCCCGCCGGATAGCCGTGGATATAGGCCCAGCCGCAGACCAGGGTCTGGCCGTATAGGGGCTTGAACTCCAGAAATTCGCTTTTATCCACGATCCGGGCAATGACTTCGCGCACTTCATAGGGCCGGGACAAATCGCGGCTCACGATGCCGTAAATCTCCCTGGGATCATAGGCGGGCGGAGCGGGCACCTGCATGGACACCTTGGTCTTTTCCACAGCCGGCAGGTTTTTCGTAATGTTTCGCATGATATGAATCGCCTCTGCGTCATCTGCCGCACAGTAATCCGACACCCCGGATTTTTTGCAATGCATATCCGCTCCGCCGAGTTCCTCCGCGGTCACTGTCTCGCCGGTTACGGCTTTGACCACCGGCGGGCTGCCTAAAAAAATGGCGCCGTTTCCTTTGACATGCACCACTTCGTCCGACATCGCGGCAATATAGGCATCCCCTGCAGTGCAAACCCCGAATACGCCGGCGATTTGGGGGATTCCCCTTTTTGAAAGCATGGCCTGGTTGTAATAGACATGCCCCCCGTCGGCCACATCCGGGAAGACCTCGAATTCCAGGGGCAGGTAGGGGACCAGTGAGTCCAGCAGATAGACGATAGGCAGCCGGTTCTCGAGCGCAATCTGCTGGCAGCGCAGGGTTTTCTTGATGGCAATGGGGTAGATATTGCCTCCGATAAGGGAGGGATCGAATGCATGGATAAGGGTCTCCTTCCCGGAAACCACACCGATACCGGCAACGATGCCCGCGCCGTGAATTTTGCCGTCATACATATCCCGCCCGGCCAGCGGGGCGATCTCAAGAAACGGGGTGTTGTGATCCAGCAGCAGATCAATCCGCTCCCGGCAGGTGAGTTTGCCCTCTGCGGCCAGACGGTCTAAATTTTCCTTGGGGCGCTCCCGGGCGGCCCGGTTTATTTCGTTATTTAAATCCTCGACCAGGGATGCCATGTGGCTGTAATTGGTTCGGTATTCCGAACTGTTGACATTGACCCGGCTTTTGATGGCTTCCATATGCAGCCTCCGGCTGGTTTGCAGTGATTTTGTTTTTGTTTGTGTCTCTCTGGTACCTGTAACAAATTATTTAATATAATAGGGATGGGCTGATTTGAAAAATATGAATTTGATTTTAAAAATGAATATAATTCAACATTTGAGTTTAATTTTAATTTCTCCGGCCGGAAAAAGTCAAGTTTAAGTTTTGCGGCGTCCCGGTATTGCACCTTGACCTGTATTATGCACGCTTTATATTATATTAGTTTTATTGACAAGATCAAAGGCCTGTAATATTTAACTCTATTCCAAAAAATCAGTGGCGACAGGTAGGCCGATGACACAGCTCCATACATATGAGAAAAAGCAGTTTGAAAAACTGTTTAAAGACGAACATATTGATCGGTTTGAGGATCGCTTCAAGGTTCTCGACGTTTTTTTAAAAACCGAAAGCCATGTGACAACGGCTGAGCTGCTTGAGCGGCTAAAGGCGCAGGGGGTCGATTTTTCTCCGGACTTTGTGGAGGAGACGCTTCAGCTCATGTGCCATTTCGGTTTTGCCCAGAAAATCCGGCTTGAAAACGGGGATGTCCGCTACGAGCACCGCCATTTGGGGCAGCATCATGACCATATGATCTGTACCAAATGCGGCAAGATTATTGAATTCAAAAATGATCAGCTCGAAGAGCTCCAGTCCCGGATTGTATCGGACTACGGATTTCACATGCTGCAGCATCAGATGAACATATACGGCATCTGTTCCGAATGCATGAAGACCCGGAATCAGTTCATGCCCCTGATTATGGCCAAACCGGGCGAGCGGCTGAAAATAAAGGAATTTATCGGCGGCCACAATGCCCGCATGCGGCTTCTTAGCATGGGCTTTCGGGTGGATGACAGCATCGAGGTCATCAGTAATACGGGCAGCGGCCAGTTGGTGGTGGCCCTGGATTTCAACCGCTATGTATTGGGCCGCGGCCTGGCACAGAAGATTATTGTTGAGCCGGAAACGGCGTCTGAAAAATAGAGGATAGATATCATC
>JBKHAE010000021.1:0-37195 GCA_046543065.1 Desulfobacterales bacterium
CCCTGACATCCGGCGTGGCCCATGAGCTGAACAATCCGTTGAACAATATCTCCACATCGCTGCAGATCGCCATAGAGGAACTGGAAACCGGCGACCCGGCCTACAACAAGGAACTCCTGGCAGACGCCGAAACCCAGATCGAGCGCGCCCGGGACATTGTCCGGGCTCTGCTGGAATTTTCCCGGGACCGCACCTTCAAGCCCGCAACGGTCTATATCAGAAATCTGGTCGAGGAAAGCTTAAAGCTTATCAAGGGTGAACTGCCTCCCCTGGTAGAGGTTAACATCGATGTGGATGAAAATATCCACACGGTGATGGAGTTCCGGCGGATGCAGCAGGTTCTGATCAATCTGATATTAAACGCGGTCCATTCCATGGACAATGAAGGAGCGCTTACTATCAGGGCCGACGCCATTGACGTCGACCGTGAGATATGCATCCGGATTCAGGACACGGGAAAAGGCATCCCGTCGGAACACAAGGATAAAATATTTGATCCCTTCTTTACCACAAAGGAGGTGGGCAAGGGCACCGGCCTGGGATTGTCTGTCTCGCACGGCATCATCCAGAACCATGGCGGCCGGATCGAGGTTGAAAGCGAAGAAGGCGCCGGCACCACATTTTATATTTACCTGCCCATGCCCCCGGAAAATGGCAGTGAGGCCGCAGCAGGAGGCGCATCCGCGTAGCTGAGTGGAATGCCCTTTGTATAGAGTAAGAGTAAGATTAAGAGTAAGATTAAGACGGACTGAAAAAAATGCCGTCGCGACGGCATAAACCGCTTTTACGAGATTCTCATCCATGAAGGAGCAGCGGGAAACGGGAAACGACAGCGGCAAGCCCAGTGCAACAGGCGCTTCGAAGATTTTAATCATTGAAGACGAAGCCATTGCGCGGAAAAACCTGGACCATATCCTGAAGAAGGAAGGCTACCAGACGATTGCCGTGGATTCCGGGGTGCGGGCGATTGAACTGATGCAGACCACCACCGTGGATCTGGTGGTGACGGATCTAAAAATGGAAAAAATCGACGGCATGGCGGTATTGGAAAAAACCAGGGAGCTACTGCCGGATACCGAAGTGATCCTGATCACCGGATATGCCACGGTCAACTCGGCGGTCCGGGCGTTAAAAATGGGCGCCTATCACTATATCGCCAAGCCCTATAAAATTGACGAGGTCCGAAAGATTGTCGCCGAAGCCCTGCTGAAGCGCCAGCTGCTCATTGAAAACCGGGAGCTTAAAACCTCCCTCAAAAGCCCGGGCGAGGTGCCGTTTATCGTCGGCAACAGCGAGGCCATGATCGAGGTGAAAAAAACCATCCGGCAGATCGCCCCCTCGGATACCAATGTGCTCATTTTAGGAGAGAGCGGCACCGGAAAGGAGCTTGCGGCAAAAGCCATCCATCACTTGAGCGGCCGCTCGGAGAATAAATTTGTGGCATTTAACTGCGGCTCTTTTACCGAAGAGCTGATGGCAAATGAACTATTCGGCCATGAGGAGGGCGCATTTACCGGCGCCCGCCAAAAAAAGGCCGGCCTGTTGGAAATCGCGGACGGCGGCACCATATTTCTGGATGAAGTCGGGGATATGCCGATTGCCATGCAGGTGCGGCTTTTGAGGACCATCCAGGAAAAAATTTTTTACCGGGTCGGCGGGGTTGAGCCCATTGGCACGGATGTCCGGTTCATCGCCGCCACCCACCGGGATTTAAGCAAGGATGTGGCAGACGGGCATTTCCGCCAGGATCTTTTCTATCGGCTCAATGTGATCTCCCTTCACCTGCCGCCGCTGTCCAAGCGGCCTTCGGACATTCCACTGCTGGCCCATTTTTTTCTGGAACAGAAAAACCAATCCATGAAAAAGCACGTAACCGCCATTGATACCGAAGCCATGAAGCTGCTGACCCGGTACGCATGGCCGGGGAACGTGCGGGAATTGGAAAACATCATCGAACGGGCACTCGCCTTTCAAAACGGGCCCCGGATTACCGTGGACAACCTGCCGGATGACATCCGGAACCTCTCCATTGAAACCTACCGATACAGCCCGGACGGCACCCCCACACTGGAAGAGCAGGAAAAACGCTATATCCAGTGGGTGCTTGAAAAATGCAGCGGCAACAAAACCCAGGCGGCCAAAATCATGGACATCGACCGGGTTTCCCTCTGGCGAAAGATCAAACGCTACAAGCTTGAAGGGCAATTATAGCGCCCCTTTTCAGGATTCCGGCAGGCAGACCGTAAATATCGCGCCCTCCCCCGGCTGGCTGGCCGCATCGATTCTTCCGCCGTGCTGCCGGACAATGCCGTGTGTAATGGAGAGTCCCAGTCCGGTGCCTTTGCTGGGCTCTTTTGTGGTATAGAACGGATCAAAAATCTTTTTCAAATCCTCTTCGGCGATTCCTTTGCCCGTATCCCCCACTTCAAAACAGAAATAATTTTCCGCGGGCTCATGGTAAGCCGAAATCCGCAGGGTGCCGCCATCTTCCATGGCCTGCACCGCATTCAGCATCAGATTGATCAGCACTTGCTGGATGTGCTCATAGGAAAGATGGGCCTGGCTGTCTTCGGGCACCTGAATGTCTGTGCGGATGTTTTCCGGTATCCGGTCCCGGATTGTCTTGACGGCCTGCGTGACCAAATCGTGGCAGTTAACCGGCTGCACATCCAGTTCATCGGTGCGGGAGAAATCAAAAAGCGCCCTGATGATGTTCTGGCCCCGCTCCACCTGGTTTTCCACGTCATGGAGAAGCGATTTCTTGAATTCATCATCCCCGCTGTCCCATTCCTCGAGAATGATTTGAAGCGAGCTTGAGATGTTGTTGAGCGGATTGTTCAATTCATGGGCCACCCCAGCGGTGAATGTCCCCAGGGAAGCGAGCTTCTCCATTTGCAGAAGCTTTTCCCGCAGCCGTTTGTGCTGGGTAATGTCCACCATGTTGCCGAGGATGGCGGGGGCCCCCTCGTATTCGATGCGGGTGTTTCGGCGATTGATCCAGATAATGCGGCCGTGCTTGGTAAGCCCCCGGGACTCATACTCCGGCGGGGCGGCTTCGTCATTTAACCGCTTCCGGTGGATTTCTTCGACCTTTGGCCTATCTTCCGGATGAACGAACTCAAGGTAATTCATGCCGATCACTTCATCCGCGGCATAGCCGAAAATATCCGCAAACCGCTTATTGGCAAACACAATCCGCTCTTTCAGGTTGATATATATACCAGTGAGGGAATTTTCCACCAGCGACCGGAACGTGGGTTCACTTTTCGAAAAGGGTTTTTCCATGATTGAATAAAACTATTCCGATTCCTGATGGGCCGTAATTTTGCGTTTGGTTTCATTGATCAGCCTGGTAATTTTGATGCCCCGCGGGCAGGCCCGTGTGCACTCGAAGTGATTCTGGCACGGCCAGACCCCGTCTGGCGCATCTAACACCGGCAGACGATTTTCAAACCCTTTATCCCGGCTGTCCTTATTAAACCGGGCGGCCTGGGCGATGGCTGCCGGGCCCAGAAACCGGGGATTATCCTGGGGGATGGGGCATGCGGAAAAACAGGCGGCGCATAGAATGCAGTTGGTTGGATTATCAAAGGCTTTGCGCTCCTCCGGCGACTGGATACGCTCCTTTTCCGCCACCGGCTCTTCATTTATCAGATACGGCTTGACCGAGCGGTATCTTTCGAAGAAAGGGACCTGATCCACAATCAGATCCCGCTGGATTTTGAAGTACCTGAGGGGCTCAATGGCGATCACCGCGCCGTCGGATTCCGCCACGTCCCGGACCAGGGTTTTGCAGGCCAGGCGGTCTTTGCCGTTTATCCGCATGGCGTCTGATCCGCAAACGCCATGGGCGCAGCTTTTTCGAAATCCCAGGCTTCCGTCCTCATGCTGCTTGATATACATCAAGAGATCCAGCACCCGGTCGGTGGGTTCGGCGGAAACGGTGAATTCCTGATCATAGGGGCTTTGATCGGTTTCCGGGTTAAAGCGCCTGATTTTCAAAGTGATTTGCATCGCAACGTTTCTCCTAATATGTCCGCGGCTTGGGCGTCCACCTGGAGGTATCCACGGCCATGTAGTCGATCCGCACGGCATCGCCTTCCATATACGCCAGCGTGTGCTTAAGCCACTCATCGTCGTTACGGTCCGGGTAATCCTCCCGGGCATGGGCGCCCCGGGACTCCTTGCGGTTATTGGCGGATACCGCCGTGATATAGGCCAAATCAAGCATGTTCTGCAGTTCCAGTGCCTCCAGAAGCTCGGTGTTAAACGCCTTGCTCTGATCCTGAATCCGCAGACCCCGGGCGGTCTCGCGGAGTTCGCCGAGCTTGTTGATCGCTCCGGTCATGTCCGCTTCCGTGCGGTAGACGCCGACATGGGCCATCATCTCCGCCTGCATGGTCTTCCGGATATCGGCGCCGTTGGGGCCTTTTCGGCCGTCGGTGAGGGCATCCATCCGTCTACGGGCGAAATCCGCGGCATCTTCTTTTATCAGCGGCATATCCGCATCCTTGACATATTCGGCGATCTTAATGCCCGTTCGCCGGCCGAACACCACGAGATCCAGCAGGCTGTTGGTGCCCAGGCGGTTGGCGCCGTGAACCGATACACATGCGCACTCGCCCGCAGCATAAAGACCCTCGTAGAAATTACCCCGGCCGTCCATCCGCACGCGGCCGTCCACATCCGTGGGGATGCCGCCCATGGCGTAATGCGCGGTGGGCTGCACGGGTATGGATTCCTCTGCCGGATCGATGCCCAAATAGGTCCGGGTAAAACTTGAAATGTCCGGAAGCTTTGCCTCAAGCGTCTCCCGGCCGATCTGCGTGGCGTCCAAATGCACGTAATCATCGATTCGCTTGTCCCCCCGGATGCCGCTGCCGGCCTTGATCTCTGACAAAATGGCCCGGGACACCATATCCCGCGGGGCAAGATCCAGAAGGGTTGGGGCATAGCGCTCCATAAAGCGCTCGCCCGAGTTGTTGCGCAGGATGCCGCCCTCCCCGCGCACGGCTTCGGAAATCAGAATCCCCATGTCCCTTATGCCGGTGGGATGAAACTGGAAAAACTCCATGTCTTCTAAGGGGACGCCGCGCCGGGCCAGAATCGCCGGGCCGTCCCCGGTGCTGGCATAGGCGTTGGAACTGATCTTAAAAATGCGCCCGAACCCGCCGGTGGCGAAAAACACCGCCTTGGCCCGGAAGATATGAATTTCTCCGGTGGCCAGCTCGACTGTTATCAGGCCCGCGCACCGGCCGCCGTCCAGAATCACGTCAACAATCTGAAACTCGTCATAAAATTTGACATCATTTTTGATGCACTGCTGATAAAGGGTCTGTAGAATCATATGCCCGGTACGGTCCGCCGCATAACACGCCCGGCGAACGGCCGATTCGCCGAAATTTCGGGTGTGGCCGCCGAACCTGCGCTGATCGATATGGCCTTCCGGGGTCCGGTTAAACGGCAGGCCCCGGTTTTCAAGATCATATACCGCCTGAACGGCCTCTTCAGCCATGATGAGCGCCGCCTGCTGATCCACCAGGTAGTCCCCGCCCTTTATCGTATCATAGGCGTGCCACTCGGGCTGGTCCTCCTCCACGTTGCCCAGCGCCGCGCTGATACCGCCCTGGGCCGCGCCGGTATGGCTGCGGATGGCATATACCTTGGAAAGAACAGCGGTTTTGGCATTTTTGCCGGCCTCAAGCGCGGCATACAGCCCCGCGCCGCCCGCCCCGACAACCACCACATCAAAATCGTGAGTCAATTTTTATCTCCTTGTTAAAGCCTTATACCATATTCCTTAAAACATACGGCAGGATTCCGCCATGCTCGTAATATTCGACCTCCACCGTCGAATCCAGCCGCGTGATTACCTGGAATTCCTGGGATTCCCCGCCCTCGGTTTCCGCCTGCACGGTCAGCTCCTGGTGCGGGGACAGGCCGGTTTTGATACCCTTGATGTGGAAAACTTCCGCGCCGGTCAAGCCCAGTGATCCGGCATTTTCTCCTTCTTTGAACTGAAGCGGCAGAACCCCCATGGCCACCAGGTTGCTCCGGTGGATACGCTCAAAGCTCTCGGCTATCACGGCCTTCACTCCGAGAAGGAGCGTTCCCTTGGCCGCCCAGTCCCGGGAACTCCCGGATCCGTATTCCTTTCCGGCGATCACCAGAAGCGGAGTTCCCGCTTCCTGGTACTTCATGGCCGCATCATAGATGGCCATATTCTCGCCGCCGGGGAAATGATGGGTAAAGCCGCCCTCGATATCCGGCACGAGATGATTGTTTAACCGGACGTTTCCGAAGGTCCCCCGCATCATCACCTCATGGTTTCCCCGGCGGGAGCCGAAGGAATTAAATTCCGCCTTGGAAACACCCTGCTCGATCAGGTACTTTCCGGCCGGGCTGTCTTCCGGAATGGCACCAGCGGGTGAGATGTGATCCGTGGTAATGGTATCGCCCAAGAGTGCGAGCACCCGGGCGGATTCAATATCCGAGGGGTGGGGTGCCTCTGCGGTCATACCGGTAAAAAACGGCGGATTCTTGATGTAGGTGGATGCCGCCTGCCACTGGTACTGCTCGCTTTCCGCAACCGGCAGCTGCCGCCAGTGTTTATCCCCCTCGTAGACGTTGCTGTACTGGCGCTTAAACATCTCCGGGTCCAGGGCGTCCATGGCCGCTTCGATCTCCGCTTTGCCCGGCCAGATATCCTTTAAATAGACGGGCTCATTATTGGCATTATGCCCGATGGGCTCCTTTTCCATATTCAAATTCACCGTGCCGGCCAGGGCATACGCCACCACCAGCATGGGCGAGGCCAGGTAGTTAGCCCGGGTCAGGGGATTGATCCGGCCCTCGTAGTTTCGGTTGCCGGATAATACCGAAGAGACCACGAGGTTCGTGTCCTCGACCACCTTAGCCACATCTTCCTGCAGCGGCCCGCTGTTTCCGATACACGTGGTGCAGCCGTAGGCCACCAGATGGAAGCGCAGCGCTTCTAAATAGGGCATGAGGCCCGCGGCCTCAAGATAATCCGTAACCACCTTGGAGCCGGGCGCAAGACTCGCCTTGACCCAGGGCCGGATCTGAAGACCCAATTCCACCGCTTTTTTGGCCATAAGGCCCGCCCCTAATAGCACAGTGGGGTTTGACGTGTTGGTGCAGCTTGTAATGGCGGCAATCACCACAGAGCCGTGGTCCAGATAAAAGCTCTGATACGGCCGGTCCACCGGCACCCCTTCCGCGTCAAAGGACTTTCGCATGACCATCTTGCCATCCAGGTAGTCAGGGTCGGTGACGGCGCCGCCCTCTTCCTCCCACTGTTCCTTGCTGACCTCCGGCGGCTGGTCAGCGGCAAAAATTTCCTCAAAATCCCGGGCAAAAGTTTCCTTCATGCGGTTTAACGGAATCCTGTCCTGCGGCCGTTTCGGGCCAGCCAGGGCGGGCTCGATCGTCCCTAAATCAAGCTGCAGGGTGTCGGTAAATTTGGGCACCGGCATCTCCCGGGTGCAGAAAAGGCCCTGTTCGGTGAGGTATTTCTCGATAAGGTCAACATGTTCTTCGGATCGGCCGGTAAACTTCAAATAGTTCAAAGTCTCCTGATCCACCGGAAAATAGGTGGTGGTGGCGCCGAATTCCGGGGTCATGTTGGAGATGGTGGCCCGGTCCGGCAAACGCAATTCGCTTAAGCCCTCTCCGAAGAACTCGATAAATTTCCCCACCACCCCTTTCTGCCGGAGCATCTGGGTAATGGTTAGCACCAGGTCCGTGGCGGTGGCGCTATCCGGAAGCTCGCCGGTCAATTCAAACCCGACGACCTGCGGGGTGAGCATGTAATAGGGCTGGCCCAGCATCACGGCTTCGGCCTCTATGCCGCCCACACCCCAGCCCAGCACGCCGATGCCGTTTATCATGGTGGTGTGGGAATCAAGGCCCACCAGGGTGTCCGGATAAATCAGGGTTTCGCGGTCTGCCTCAGCAGTCATCACCACCCGGCCCAGGTATTCGAGGTTGACCTGGTGGCAGATGCCCGTGGCCGGCGGCACAACGCTGAAATTTTCAAAACTTTTCTGGCCCCATTTAAGAAACTCATAGCGCTCGCGGTTTCGCTCCATCTCTTTTTCCGCATTGATCTCATAGGCGTATTTGCAGCCGAACTTATCCACCTGCACGGAATGATCGATAACCAGGTGCACTGGAATCTGCGGATTGATTTTTTTGGGGTCCCCGCCCAACCGGGCCAGGGCATCGCGCATGGCCGCCAGGTCAACGACCGCCGGAACGCCTGTAAAGTCCTGCATTAAAACCCGGGCCGGCATGTATGGCACCTCGCCTTTGACATCCGGAGTGGGCGACCAACGGCTTAACCCTTCAATATGGGCCTTTTCAATGTATTTGCCGTCTTCGTTTCTCAGCAGATTTTCAAGCAGGATGCGAATGCTGACCGGAAGGCCATCCAGATCCACATTGAGCTGTTCGGCGAGCTTTGGCAGGCTGAAATAAGTGTATGACTGGTTACCGATCTCAAGCGCTGACCGGGTGTTAAAGGAATCCATACCCTTCATCTATCCCCCCTCAAGCAGCAAGTTAAGGTTATAATGCGATGGCATGACTTTGAATCTATATGTATTATCATCATATTTGCCTGATGATTCAAATGGAAAAATGCACCGATTTATTGGACATCCCTGTGTGAGGATTATATTTAATAGTGATGACAACGTCTTTTTTGAATTTAACTAAAAGCCAACCTGTTGCAGGATCTTTATAAATGAACACACGGGCGGAATCAGACAGCCTGGGCGAAATCCATGTGCCCGTGGATGCCTATTACGGCGCCCAGACCCAGCGGGCCAGCGAGAATTTTCCCGTAAGCCGGCTCAAGCTGCCGCCGGGTTTCTTCCACAACCTGGCGCTGATTAAAAAATGCGCGGCCCGGGTCAACCAGTCTTTAGGCCTTATAAACGATGAACTCGCCCGGGCCGTTGGCCGGGCGGCGGACCAAGTGATCGCCGGCGAGCTGGACGATCATTTTATTGTTGATGTATTTCAAACCGGGTCGGGCACGTCCACCAACATGAACATGAATGAGGTGATCGCCACCCGGGCCAATGAAATATTAACCGGGGCCCGGAAGACAAAGGGCCAAATCCATCCCAATGACCATGTCAATAAATGCCAGTCCAGCAACGATGTCATCCCTTCCGCCATTCACATGGCCGGGCTTCGATCCATTCACGAGGCCCTGCTGCCGGCCCTGACCCGGCTTCTCGAAAAACTGAACGAAAAGGCATCGGCATTTGCGGATATCGAAAAAATCGGGCGCA
This sequence comes from Desulfobacterales bacterium, assembly GCA_046543065.1. GTDB lineage: Bacteria > Desulfobacterota > Desulfobacteria > Desulfobacterales > Desulfosalsimonadaceae > M55B175. The sequence goes on from JBKHAE010000021.1 coordinate 9,324, forward strand.
CCCATCTGCAGGATGCGGTGGTGATGACGTTGGGAGATGAGTTCTCCGGCTATGCCGGCCAGATCGAGCGCGGCATCCAGCGTCTTGAAGGGCTTCAGGAGCGGCTTTCCAGGCTTGCCCTGGGCGGTACGGCTGTCGGCACGGGCCTGAACGCCCACCCGGATTTTGCGCCCCGGGTCATCGCCATGATCGGAAAGGAAACGGGCATCGCCTTTTCAGAGGCGCCCAATCATTTTGAGGCCCAGGGGGGATGCGATGCGGCGGTGGAGGCCAGCGGCAATTTAAAAACCATCGCGGTTAGCCTCTCAAAAATCGCCAACGACATCCGGTGGCTGGCTTCCGGCCCCCGGTGCGGCCTGGGCGAAATCAACCTGCCGGAACTCCAGCCCGGCTCATCCATCATGCCGGGCAAAGTCAACCCGGTGATTCCCGAGTCGGTGATACAGGTCTGCGCGCAGGTCATCGGAAACGATACGGCGATTACCCTGGGCGGCCAGGGCGGATATTTCGAACTGAACACCATGTTGCCGCTGATTGCCTACAACCTGCTCCAGTCCGTTGAAATCCTGGCTAATTCGGCGAACCTGATGGCGGATAAATGCGTGGCCGGGATTTCGGCAAACAAGGAGCAGTGCACGGCAAATATTCAAAAAAGTCTGGCCATTGTCACCAACCTGGTCCCGCATATCGGCTATGACCGGGCTGCGGCCCTGGCCCATAAAGCGCATGAAAACAATCAAAATATTGAAGATGTGGCGCTTGATGAAAACGTCATGGCGCCGGAAGATCTGCGCCGGGTGCTTTACGGCAAGCCAGACAAGAGTTAACAAATTTTTGGTTAAAGGAGGATACCCATGGCAGACAGCAAGGAAATCATAAATACCGGCTTACGAGGAGTCACCGTGGCCAGCACTAAAATCTGTCACGTGGATAGCGAGAACAGCAAACTGATCTACCGGGGCTACCTGATTACCGACCTGGCGGAAAAAGCCACATATGAAGAAGTTGTTTATCTGCTTCTTTACGAAAAACTGCCGAATCCGGAAGAGCTGAAACAATTCAGGCAAGAACTGGCCCAAAACCGGCCGATTGCGGATGAAGTGATCGCCGCCCTTAAAACCCGGCCCAAAACGTCGCTGCCCATGGATATCCTGCAGGCCGCCGTGCCCATGCTGGCCAATCACGACCCCAATCCCGATGAGCTGAAAATTGAAAACGCCGGCCGGATCGCTACCCGGTTAATCGCCCAGTTTGAAACCATTGTAGCCGCCTGGCACCGGATAAGACAGGACAAAGATCCGGTGGCGCCGGACCCGGGTCTCAGCCATGCCGGCAACTTCCTCTACATGATGTCCGGGGAAAAACCGGATGAGGATATGACGCATTTTATGGATACCTGCCTGGTGCTGCATGCCGAGCATTCCTTCAACGCCTCCACGTTTTCGGCCCGGCAAGTGTGCTCCACCCATGCCCATATGTACGCGGCCGTAGCCGCGGCGGTCGGCTCTTTATCCGGGGAACTCCACGGCGGAGCAAACGCCCGGGTTATGCAGATGCTGAAAGAAATCGGCTCCATTGACGCCATTGACGACTATGTGCGCAAAAAACTGGACAGCGGCGGAAAAATCATGGGATTGGGGCACGCGGTCTATAAAAACGGCGATCCGCGCGCCGCGATTCTGGCCCCCATGTCCAAGCGGATGGGCGAGAAGGTAAACGACACCAGGTGGTACGAGTTGTCCGACGCGCTTGAGAAAAAGGGGAAAGAGGTCTTCAAAGAAAAAAAGGGAGTGGATATCTTTGCCAACGTGGATTTCTACAGCGCTTCCCTCTATTATGCCATGGGTATTCCCATTGACCTGTTTACGCCGGTCTTCGCGATATCCCGCATTGCCGGCTGGGCCGCCCACGTGATCGAAGAGCAGTTTGCCGGCGCCGCCCCCAAACCGGTCCTCTACCGCCCGGCATCCGAATATATCGGCGAATACTGCGGCCCCGAGGAATGCGCATTTGTGCCCATGGAGGAGCGGAATTAGCTTCGTCTACTTCCAAAAAATAAGTCAGGCGGAGGCGAGTCTGCTATTCCAACCAGACCACCCTTGGCGCCTCCCGCCTGACCGGCTTGTCGATCCTTCCGGCCGGGTAGCCCAGGGTCATGGCCATAACAATTTCAAAGGGCGGCGCAACGCCTAATACCTCCCGGCGGAATCTGCCGTGAAGCTTCAGTCCATCGATCAAGCCGATGTAGCAGGTGCCAAGTCCTAAAGCATGGGCGGCAAGAACCATATTCTGGGCACAAATACCCGAATCATATTCCGTTCCGCCTATCGCCCGGCGGTCGGCCAATTGGAGGATCAATGCGGGGACGTTAAAGAAAATGTGATAGTCCGGATCACTGGTCACCGTGTTGACCCCGCCGCGAACGCGCTGGTCGGTATCGCCCGGTCGCCAGCGGACCAGAAGGGGCAGCAGTATTTTCTGCCACCAGGAAAAATCCGCATCCTTGTCGCCCGGCACCTTTTTTTCCAGCCATGCCGCCGGCAGGGTCAGGCGGGTATGAACCTTTAAGGCCTGCTTGCAGCGGGTGTTTATCTCATCGATCAATGCCTTGTCCTGAATGACGATAAACTTCCAGGGCTGGTTGTTGCCGGCAGACGGGGCATAGCGGCCGGCTTCAACAATCCTTTGGATCAGCTCCTTTGGCACCTGCTTCCTCCTGTAGAGCCTGATGCTGCGGCGATTGTAGATCACCTTCTCGACTTCATTCAGCTCCGGTGCCTGCGCATCAAACGATTTTTCGGCGTTCCCCAATGGATCCGGCCATGTCATTGTCTTTTTATCAAATAAACGGGCATTTTCCCAGAATCCCCCGTGCACCCGGTAGGCGCCGTCGATGTAAATGGCGTTGGCGGGGCAAACCGCCATGCAGTTCTGGCAGGTAATGCAGCGAAATGCATCGTAGCGCTCGTTGCTTCGGCACTTGTTATCGGAATTGAGCATCAGCAGCTGAATGGGGCAGGTTGCCACGCATCGCCCGCATCCGTTGCATCTTGTGTCATCCACCACAAGTTTCGGAAAGTCCGTGTTCCGCGGCAGAATCATTTCTTTGAGATTATTAAAGGCCATATTCCCTTTCCCCCTATTTTCTTCCTGGCCGCCGGCACTATTTAACTGGATCTCAAAAATTGACTAAATAGTCAATCAAATAAACATATCAAAAAATCAGTTTTTTTATTTAATATCAGAATTTTTATTCTTGACAGATATACACAGATACTGTTTAGAATGCCTTTGACAATACACATTATATATCAAAAAGGACATCTGCCCATGGCCGAGAGAAGCAAATGGATCCGCATCGCCGAACTCGAACGCCGATCCGGGATTCCCCGGCGGACCATTCACTTCTACATGCAGGCGGGCCTGCTCCATGCGCCTTTAAAAACCGGTAAAACCATGGCCTACTATGATGATCTGCATATAAAAAAGCTCGAATTCATCAAATCGGCCCGGAAACAAGGACTGCCCATTGCGGCCATCCGGAAAGAAATTTTCAAACAAGGCCCGGACGCAAATGCAAAGACATCGCTTGCGGCAGAGGGGGACAAGCGCGCCGCAACGCCCCAAAAGGCCCGATCCACCCGCACGCGGGAACGCATCCTGGAACTAGGCTGCCGGCTGTTTCGGGAAAAAGGCTATGAACAGACCCGGGTGAGCGACATCACAGCCTCTCTGGATGTGGGCAAGGGGACTTTTTATTTCTATTTCTCAGACAAAAAGTCCCTTTTCATGGAATGCATCCCCCGGATTTTCAATGCACTTTTTGCCAACGGCTGGGACCGCCTCCGAAAGATCGAAGATCCAATGGATCGCCTGGAGGCGCGGGCGCAGATGGTGCTGCCGGTTTTAAGCGAATTCTGCGACATCCTTCAACTGAGCAAGGAGGCCATGGACGATCAGGACCCCAAGTTAAAGGCTTTGGGTGAAAAGACCTACCGATCGATCCGCCGGCCCATAGAGGCGGATATTGAACGGGGCATCCGCCGGGGAACGATTGCCGAAACCGACCCGAAACTCGCCGCCACGGTATTTATCGGGATCATGGAGAGCCTGCAGGACGTGCAGCGCTTTGATAACGGCTCATTGACCCCGGCCCTGTGGCATCAGGTATCTAAGCTGATTAAAACCGGGCTGGCCAGACCCGGCCCGGAAGTTTGAGGCCTTAAACGAACTATACATTTATATTTGACTATATGGTCAATCCTTAAAAGGATCGCATCCGGACACCCCCGTCGGGCTCACAGAAAACTGCCCTTTATGCAAAAACCCGGAGAATTACTACAATTCAAGCAAGATTGAAGGGGAACAGATGATAGCCCGGTTTGCCGAAGAAAACCCGGACCTCGTCGTGACGGTCCTGCGGGCCGGACTGCTGCTCGGCCCGCAGGCGGACAATATGTTCACCCGCTTGTTCGCCCTGCAGATATCCGCCCTGCCTATGGGCTCATTGGCCCACAATCAATACATCCACGAAGATGATCTGGCCGAGGCGCTGTACCTGGCGTTCGCAAAAGATCTGCCGGGATTTTACAACGTGGCGGCAGACGACGCGATGGCAATCCGGAAAGCCTTCCGGCGCGCGGGGGTGGCCATTCTCCGGGTGCCATTTTGGCTGCTCAGGCCACTGGCCGCCATGGGCTTCTACATCGGCCTGTTCCCGGCCGGGGGCGGCTGGGTGAGTCTCTGCCGGCATACGATTTTCATGAACTGCGACAAGTTTAAAACGGCCGCCGGATGGGACCCAAAATATACATCCGAACAAACATTTGAAGGGTTTCTGGAAGCAAGAAAAAAACAGGGAGACACGTAATGCGAGATGTAGCCATTGTCGGCGCGGGCATGATCCGGTTCGGCCGGTATCCGGAAAAAGGCATCAAGGATCTGGTCCGTGAATCCGTGGATGCGGCTGTTGCCGATGCCGGGATTCACAAGCAGGCCATTCAGGCGGCCTATGTCGGTTCCGCGGTGCCTGGCCTGATGACCGGGCAGGAACAGATCAAGGCCCAGGTAGCCCTAAGCGCCATGGGCATTGACACCATCCCCATGTACAATGTTGAAAACGCCTGCGCCAGCTCATCCTCGGCCCTTAACCTGGCCTGGACGGCCGTGGCGGCCGGACAATTCGACTGTGCGCTGGTGGCGGGGTTTGAAAAACTCTATGACGCGGACAAGCTCAAATCCTTTATGGCCCTGGGAACCGCCGTGGACGTGGAGATGGCTGTAAAAATGCTGGCTGATTTTGAGAAAACCCAGGGGTCGAAAGAGTCGATCCTGTCTTCGGAAAGCGGTAAGAGCAAGAGCATTTTTATGGACATGTACGCCTACTACACCAAGCAGTATATGGACAAATACGGTCTCACCCAGAAGCACTTTGCCGAGCTTGCCGTCAAAAGCCACAAAAATGCGGCGCACAACCCGCATGCCATGTACCAAAAGGAGGTCTCAGCCGAAGAGATTTTAAATTCCGGCGAAGTGGCCTATCCGCTGACCCGGATGATGTGCTCCCCTGTCTGCGATGGATCGGCTGCGATAATTATCTGCGCAGGGGACAAAATTGAGCAATTCAGGCAGCCGCCCACATGGATTGCCGCATCGGTGGTGGGCAGCGGGCGGATCAGCCAGGATGCGGGCGACACGCTCACCAGGCGCTTAGGCCCCAAGGCCTTTGCGGCCGCCGGAATCGGCCCCGAAGATATCGATATCATTGAAGTCCATGATGCGACCATGCCGTCTGAGATCATATCTCTGATCGAACTCGGGCTGGTGCCGGCCGAAGAGGCGGCGGCATGGATTGAAAACGGGGATCTCGAGATTTCAGGCCGCCTGCCGTCCAACACGTCCGGCGGGCTTACCTCGAAAGGCCATCCCATCGGCGCCACGGGACTGGGGCAGATCCATGAAATTGTTAACCAGCTTCGCGGCACGGCCGGCCCCCGCCAGGCAAACAGCCCCAGGGTGGGCATGACGCATAACGGCGGCGGCATATTGGGCGTGGATGCCGCAGCAATGGCACTGCATATTTTGAAAACATAGAGAGGTCAATATGGCAGAGACAGATCGTCCCTACTGGAACATGGAAATCGAGCCAAAGCTTAACACGGAAGAAATCAGGGAACTGCAGTTCGAAAAGCTCAAATCCGCCCTCAAATGGCAGTATAAACACACCCCGTTTAACCGTAAACGCTTCGACGCCGCCGGCGTCCAGCCCGATGACATCAAAAGCTTCGACGATTTTGCCGCCGCCATCCCCCCGGCCGGCCAGACAGAAATCCGGGAGGTGATCACCGAGGTGGGCTTTGACATGGACAAGCTGATGATCGAAGTCTTCGGGGAAAAACGATTTAACGATCTTTACCTGCTGACCACCACCTCTGGCACCACCGGCATCCCAACGCCCTATCCGAACTTCAATGCCTCCATTGCCAACGGCCAGGAAATCATGTCCCGGGCGGCCTGGCGGATGGGGGTGCGCCCCGGAGACCGCATCGGATTGTGCTTCGGCCTGTGCATGCACGCGGCCGGGACGCCGCAGGTGCTTTGGTACAAAAACTTTCCCGGGGTTATGGTGGTGCCCATCGGCGCCGAGGCGGGCACGGAAAAAATCCTCCAGTTCATCCAGCTGTTCAAGGTCAACGTGTTTACCGGAACACCGTCTCTGGCCCTTCACCTGATCGAGCGCTGTCCCGAGGTGCTCAACATGCCGGTTAAAGACCTGGGGATCAAAACCCTGATTCTTGGGGCTGAACCCGGCGCTGGCATCCCCGAGGTGCGCCGTAAACTGGAAAGCGAATTCGGCGCAAAGGTCTTTGACGCGGGTGCGGGCTACGGCTGCTCCTGCGATCATGAAATTTACCAGGGGATGCACTGGCTGGCCGACGATTTTGCCTATTACGAACTTATCGACCCGGAAACCCATACCCCCGTGCCCATAGAAAACGGGGCCACGGGCCTGATGGTGGGCACCTCGCTCAATCCGCCGGCCGCGGTCTGGTTTGACATGCGCTTTACCATGATGGACATCCACCAGGTGTTCACCGATCCCTGCCCCTGCGGGAAAAGCGGATTCCGCTACAAGGTGGTGGGCCGGGCCGATGACATGTTAAAAGTCAAGGGCGTGCCGGTCTACCCCGCGGCCATTGAAGGTGTGATCCACTCCTTTCCGAAAGAGCTGACCGGCGCATTCCGGATCGTGCTTGACGATCCGCCTCCCCGGGTGGTGCCGCCCATGCAGCTCAAGGTGGAATACGCGCAAGGGGTGCGCGAGGAAGACCTGCCGGGGCTTGAAAAAAAGCTATCAGACAAGATGCATCAGCTCTTAAAAATCCGGCCGGCCGTGACATGGCTTCCGCCCAATACCCTCGCGCGCAGCCAGCAAAAGACCCAGTACCTGGAAAAACGCTATGAATAAAAACCCCGTCAAATACGGGCTTTTTGCCGAGGCCCCGGATCTGTTGAAATCCCTGCCGGCGCTTAAAAAACTTAGAAAACGCTGCCCCGCCTACATCAAACAGGCCGAATCCGCCCAAAAGATCTGCCGCCGGTTCGCCAGGCAAGAGATGCTGCCGCGGGTGCTTGAAACAGATGAGAAGTGCAGACACGACCCCGCCTACTTCGACTGGGCGCTTTGGAAACGGGCCAATGAATTAAAACTCACCATCGCCGCGGTCCCTGAGAAGATGGGGGGGCTTGGCTGGAGCGCCCTGTCCAATGCGGTAATGGTTGAAGAGCTTGCCAGCGCCTGCCTGGCATCTGCCAGCAATATCACCTTCAACACATTCGGCCTCCTGGGCGCGCTGGTGGAATGCCGCACCGGCACAGTCATCAAAATCATTCAGCAGATGGTCGAGGCCCAGAAAAAAGGCAGGCCCTTGTTCTGGTCCTGGGCCATTACCGAACCTTCTGCAGGCACGGACATGGAAGAAGGTGCGGCCATGGCGGCCATGCGCCCTTCCACCCGCGCGGAGAAAGTCGACGGCGGATATAAATTAAACGGCAGCAAGTGCTTTATTACCAATGGCAGCCTGGCCCACTATGTCATCGCAAATATCCCCACGGACCCATCGTCCCCCCGCGATTCCATGGCCACCTTCCTGATCCCGACGGATGCCAAGGGCTTTTCCGTGGGCCGGGTGGAACGCAAATGCGGCCAGAAGGCCAGCCAGACGGCGGAAATTTTCTTCAGGGACGTATTTGTGCCGGCGGAGAATATGTGGGAGCCCCCGGGAAGCGGGCTGCGTCACACCCGGGAAATTCTCTCCATCACCCGGGGCTATATCGGTGTTGCGGCATTGGGATTGGCCAAGGGCGCCCTCTCCCGCTGCGTCGACTATGCCGCCCGCAAAAACCTGGGGGGCCGGCGGCTGATTGACGAGGCGTGGGTGCGCTTTATCATCGCCGATATGGCAAAGGATATCGAAGTCTTCAGAAATGCGGCCTACAACTTTGCCGTTGCCTTAGACGCCAGGCACGTGTGGCAGATGTTTGAGGTCCTGCCGGTAAGAGCCGCGCTGAAAATGCTTCCCGAATCCATTCTGGGCTCATCAGCCATGGCCGGTATGGCCCGGCGAAATTTCCTCGACAGCGCCGGCACCTATCTGAAGCGGCGGCTGGTCGATGATGAGACGATTGAAGAGTTTGTCAGCCATGGGTCGGCGGTCAAGGTGGCGGGAACCGACATGGCCGTGCGCACCGCCTCCCGGGTGCTGGACATCGTTGGCATCGAGGGGATGGATGCGGCGCACGGCATGGAAAAATACTTCCGGGACGCCAAGATTTCCCAGATTTATGAAGGCACCAACCAGGCCAACCGCATCGATGTTTTCAACCATGATATTGGAGCCGTCCTTTAACATGAACGCCTCCCTCTGCCACGACATCATGAAGGAATGCGGCAAGTTTGCCAGAAACGAAATCCGACCCTGTGCCCTCGACCTGGACCTTGATCCGGATAAGGAGCGCATCGCATCCATTTGGCACAAAAGCCGTGAGATGGACCTGCCGGGCCTGCTGGTGCCTGAATCCTTTGGCGGCGGGGACATGGACGGTTTATGCGCCGCCATGGTTCTGGACTGCCTGGCCGCCGAGTGCGCCGGCACCGCCATTCATTTTGCCCAGCACTTTTCTGCCTGCGCCGCCCTGGCCGCCGCAGCGGACGAAAAAAAGGAATTATTGTTTCAGAAACTGGCGGATACCGATAAAACCGGAATCATGGCATCCATCTGCCTGCCCGCGGACTTATCCGAAAACCGGCTCACGGTGACCGAGGACATCCTGGAGGGTGTCAGTCCACCCATGGGAACCGCAGAACTGGCGGGCGGCATGATCGCTTTTGCCCAAACGACCGAAGAGCCGCCGGAATGCCTGGCGCTGTGGATCGACCAATCGACACCCGGGGTATCCACCGGCAAGCCGCTGCATCTGCCCGGACTCAAGGCCGTCGCGTTTGCCCCCCTTGCCTGCCGGCAGGTTGATTTAAAAGAGGTCATCACTCTGGGAAGGGGCAAAGCTGCGGAACATATGCTTTCAGCCGCGCACCGCGCCTTTTATGGGCTTGTTTCCGCCACGGCCATGGGATGCGCCCGCACCGGAATTTTGCAGGCGGATCAATATGCCCGGCAGCGATACCAGTTCGGCCGTATCATCATTGATCATCCGGAAATCCGGCGCATGATAGGGGCCATGCAGATGAAACTGACTGCCGGGACCGCGGCCTATCTTGACCTGTTCAATGAAACCGGCATTCGACCCGCCTTTCATGCGCCAAGCGCGGCTTTGACAAAGGCTTTTTGCACAGAGGCCGCTTTGGAAATCATCCTGGATGCCATTCAGATTCACGGCGGATACGGTTACATGCATGAATACGGGCTTGAAAAGCGCATGCGGGACATAAAGGTGCTTGGCCTGATGGGCGAAGTCAATCCGTATCTACAGGTGAGGCATGTAGCTGGAAAATGAATATGATCTTCACCCCCCGTCAACTCACCGACCTGGCCACACCCTACCCGGACCGGATTATCGAACAAGTCCGGGAAGGCCATATTGACGCCGCCGCATCCCTGGTCCTTCAACCGGGCCGGCTTCCCCCTTTATTGCTGCCAGTGCGGCAAAATTCAGGAACGGTTAGACGACCGGGGTGGCCTTATTATCGAGCCCCCGGAAGATAAAAAGCAACCGTGTGTCTGGCGGCTGCGGAAATGAGCCTGGCCATGCTGAAAACAAGCTTATTATTACAGACTTCTTCAAATTTGATTTTGCCATCCATTATGGAAGCCTAAAGGCTTCCGCTACATTGTCTCTACCATTAAGATAACTCATTGGTATTTCTATGATAATGGCATCACCCGTTGTAGGGGCGGCCTTTAGGTCGCCTTTATTTGCTGCCAATCTTTGGCGATCACCCGATATAAATCGAACACTCCTGGGCCACCATGGCCGCTTCCTGGAAGGCCTCGGAGAAGGTCGGGTGGCCGTGCACCACACGGCTGATGTCCTCGCAGGAGGCGCCGGTTTCCATGGCCAAAACCGCCTCGGCAATCATGTCCGAGGCGCGGGCGCCGATGATGTGAACGCCCAGGATGCGGTCGGTCTTGGTGTGAGAGAGCACCTTGACAAACCCCTCGGTATCGCCCATGCACCGGGCGCGGCCCGCGCCGGTAAACGGAAATGTCCCCTTGCAATAAGGAATCTGCCGCTCCTTTAACTGCTCCTCGTTCCATCCCACGTACGCGGCTTCCGGATGCGTGTAAATTACCGCCGGAATCGCATCGTAGTTGACCTCGCCCATTTGCCCGGCCATGCATTCCACCGCGGCCCGGCCTTCGGCAGACGCCTTGTGGGCCAGCATGGGCCCGGGAATCAAATCGCCGATGGCATAAATCGAGTCGACACTGGTTTTATAGGTTTCATCCACAGCCACCATGCCCTGATCATTTAGCTCAACACCTACGGTATCAAGGCCCAGGCCGTCTGTCAGGGGTTTTCGGCCCACGGCCACCAGCACCCGGTCCGCGGTCAGGGTATTTTCCTTGCCGTCGGCTTCAACCGTGACGTGAACTGCGTCCTCCTTGACTTCGGCACCCACCACTTTTGTGTTCAATTCAAAATTAAGCCCCTGCTTCTTGAGCGAGCGCAGAAGCATCCGGGCAATCTGCCCGTCCACCGGGCCGGCCACATTGCCCTGCATTTCAAGGACTGTGACTTCCGAGCCCAGCCGGGCCCAGACCGACCCCAATTCAAGCCCGATGTAGCCGCCGCCCACCACAATCAGTTTTTCAGGCACCGCCTCAAGGGCCAGGGCTTCGGTGGAGCTCACGATGCGGCTGCCGTCAAAGGAAAGCCCCGGCAGGGAAACCGGTTGGCTGCCTGTTGCCAAAAGGATGTAGCGGGTTTTGAGGGTCCGGGCGCCGCCGTTTTCATCGGTTACCTCCACCTCGGTTTTTCCGGCAAGACTGGCGGTGCCGCGGACGATATCCACTTTATTACCCTCAAGGAGTTGGCGGACGTTATCGGTCAGGCCCTTGACCACCTCATCCTTTCGCGCCATCATTTGGGCGATATCCAGTTCCATATCCCCAACAGTGATGCCGTGTTCGGCAAATGAATCTTTTGCCATGGCATAATAATGACTGGAATCCAAGAGCGCCTTGCTCGGGATGCAGCCGTAGTTTAAGCATATGCCGCCGAGGCGCACCTCCTTGTCCACGCAGACGGTCTTCATGCCGAGCTGGGCCGCGCGCACTGCCGCCACGTAACCGCCGGGGCCGGCCCCTATGATGACCAGGTCGTATTGTTTTTCATCCGCCATTTTATATCTCCATCATCATACGTTCCAGGTTTTCAATGAACTCCTTGATGCGCCGCAGAAAGGTGACCGCGTCCTTGCCGTCGACAATGCGGTGATCGTAGCTTAACGCCACATACATCATCGGCCGGATGGCCACCTCGCCGTTAACCGCCACCGGGCGATCCTCAATCTTGTGCATGCCGAGAATCGCGCTCTGGGGCATATTGAGAATCGGCGTGCTTAAAAGCGAGCCGTATATGCCGCCGTTGGTGATGGAAAAGGTCCCGCCCTCAAGCTCCGAGAGGTCTAACTTGTTTTCCTTGACCTTACCGGCAAACTCGATGATTTCGGATTCAAGCTCCGCAAAGCTTTTCTGATCCGCGTGCCGGATCACCGGCACCACGAGGCCCCTTTTGGCGCCAATGGCAATGCCGATATGGTAATAGTGGTGATAGACGATCTCCTCATTTTCGATCCGGGCGTTTACCTCGGGAAATTCCTTGAGAGCCGCCACCACCGCCTTAATAAAAAAGGACATGAAGCCCAGGCGGGTGTCGTATTTTTTAAAAAAAGCGTCCTTGAACTGGCTCCGGACCTCGGCCACCCGGCTCATATCGATTTCATTAAAGGTGGTGAGCATGGCCGTGTTCTGCTTGGCGTTTAACAGATGCTCGGCAATGCGCTTGCGGATGGGGGACATCCGTTTGCGGGTCACTTCCTCGGCCCCTGCCGGCGCTTTACCGGCCGGTTCTTTTTCCGGTTCCGCCGGGGCTTTCTCCGCAGGCTTGGCTTTGGCCTCGTCGGATTCCAGATAAAGCAGAACATCGCCCTTGGTAATCCGGCCGCCCGGGCCCGAGCCCTGGATTTGGGCAGGATCCAGGTCATGTTCCCGGATCAGGCGGCGCACCGAGGGCATCAGTTGTGCGGCTTCAGCGGGCTTTTCCTCAACTTCAGGCGCCTTTTCAGCGGTTTCTTTTTCCTCAGGCGCCGCCTTTTCAGCCGGCTTCGGTTCCGGCGGCTTTTCTTCCGTCTTCTCAGCCTCAGCTGCCGGCTTTTCGGATTCTGCCGCTTTGGGTTCAGCCGTTTCCGGCTTGGGCTTTTCCCCGGCTTCCGGCGCTTTTTCAGCCCCTTCCGTGTCCAGGGTGCCGACGACTTTTCCGATCTCCACGGTCTCACCTTCCTGGACCAGTATATGCAGCACCCCGCTCTGATCTGCCGGCACCTCCAGGGTCACTTTGTCGGTTTCGATGACAAAGACCGGCTCATCCTTTTTGACGTAGTCGCCCTCTTTTTTATACCATTCGGCAAGGATCGCCTCCTTAACCGATTCGCCGACTTCGGGAACTTTCAGTTCAACCTGCATAACACCTCCTGGGGGTCAGTCGATTATGATCCGGACACGGCGTCTTTGATAATCCGCTCCTGGTCCTGCTTGAATACATGGGGATAGCCCGTGGCCGGGCTGGCTGAAGCGTTTCTTCCGATATAGTTGAGCCGGGTATCCAGCCGGTTCCTGAAACGCCCGTCAATAAACCACCAGCCGCCCATGTTCTCCGGCTCCTCCTGCACCCAGAGCCAATTTTCCGCCGACTTATAGCGGGACATCACATCTTTTATCTCTTCTTCCGGAAAGGGATAGAACTGCTCGATCCGGATTAAGGCGATATCCTTGGCATTGCTGTCGGAAATGGCCTGGGCGAGCTCATAATAGAGCTTGCCTGAGACAAATATCACCTTTTTCACCTTTTTATTGGAAAGCCCGGCATCCAGCACCGGATAAAACCCGCCGTCCGTAAAATCGGCCATGACGGAGACCGCCCGGGGATGGCGCAGCAGGCTTTTCGGGGTCAGAACAACCAGCGGCTTCAGGATTTTCCCGACAGCCTGGCGGCGCAGCAGATGGAAATACTGGGCCGGGGTGGTGGGGTAGCAGACCTGGATATTGTCCTCCGCACAGAGCTGCAGGAACCTTTCAAACCGGGCGCTTGAATGCTCCGGCCCCTGCCCCTCATACCCATGGGGCAAAAGCAGCACCAGCCCGCTTCGGTTGCCCCATTTGGTCTCACCGCTGGCAATATATAAATCCACTATGGCCTGGGCATTATTGATAAAATCACCGAACTGGGCCTCCCACAGGGTAAGCGCATCGGGCCGCTTAAGCGAATAGCCGTAGTCAAAGCCCAGCACGCCCGGCTCGGAAAGGGGGCTGTTTATGGAATCAAACGATGCCTGATTCTCGCTGAGATGGTTCAGCGGGATATATTCCGCGTTACTCTCAATATCAAACAATACGCTGTGCCGTTGGCTGAAGGTGCCGCGCTGGCTGTCCTGCCCGCTTAAGCGCACCGGTATGCCGTCTGTCAGAACCGTACCGAAAGCCAGCAACTCGGCGGCCGCCCAGTCAACTCCCTCACCGGCGTCTACCGCTTTCCGGCGCTTGTCATGAAGCTTCTGAAGCTTTTTATGCAGGTGAAAGTCCTCCGGCAAACTGACTAATTTTTCGGAAACATCCAGCAATGCTTCCTTTTTGACCGTGGTATCTGTTGAAAACCCTTCAGCCGGGGCGGTCTTATCGGTTTTTCCAGAGGTTTTGTCAGACTTTCCCGCGGCCTGCTTTTCCTCTTTTGCCGTATCAAACGCGGCCTGCAGGCACTCATCGACATCCGCATCGATTTTTTCGTGGTCTTCCTTGGAAATCACCCCCTCGCTGGCGAGCTGCCCCGCGTAGATTTCATCCAGCGAGGGCCGCTCCTTGATGCGCCCATACATCTCAGGCTGGGTGAAATAGGGCTCATCCCCCTCATTGTGCCCGTAGCGGCGGTAGCCCACCACGTCGATCACCACGTCCTTTCCGAATTTCATCCGGTAGTCGCAGGCGAGCTTTGTGATATGGATCACCGCCTCCGGGTCCTCGCCGTGGACATGAAATATGGGCACCATGTAGCCCTTGGCGATGTCGGTGGAATAGCGAGTGGACCGGGCGTCCTCGGGCAGCGTGGTATAGCCGATCTGATTGTTGATGATGATATGAATGGTTCCGCCGGTGCGATAGCCGTCAAGCTGGGCCATGTTCAGTGTCTCCGCCACAATGCCCTGGCCCGCAAAGGCCGCATCCCCGTGCAGGAGCACCGGCATGGCGTGCTGGTGGCTGCCGTTTTCCCGGGTATCCAGAAGCGCCCGGACCATGCCCACCACCACGGGATTAACCGACTCAAGGTGACTGGGATTGCTCGGCAGCGTCACCCCCATTTCCGCCCCGGATTTTGTTTTGATTGTGGCGCTGTGCCCCTTGTGGTATTTCACGTCGCCTGCGCCCACATCGGCATCCGGATTGTATTGATTTTCAAAATCCCGGAATATATCCTCATAGAGCTTGCCGAGGATGTTGGTCTCAACGTTCAACCTTCCCCGGTGGGCCATGCCGATCACGATATCCGTGCAGTCGTAGACCGCCGCATGGTTGAAAAGGGCATCGATCATCGGAATGATCGCATCCGCACCTTCCAGGGAAAACCGTTTCTGGCCCAGGTATTTCTTATGAATAAACTGCTCAAACCGCCGGGCCTGGCTGAGCTTGTTTAAAATCCTTACCTTTTCGTCGGTTTCCGGATTCGGGCGGTTGCTTACGGATTCCATCCGCTCGCGCAGCCATTCCCGTTCATCCGGGTCCTGCAGGTGCATATACTCCACGCCCACGGACCGGCAGTAGGTCTGCCGCAGCCACTGCAGGATCTCCTTTAGGGTCATGGTCCGGGTTTTGCCGACCCCCGGCACGTAGAAGGCGGTATCCATGTCCGCGTCGCCCAGGCCGAAGGCGGAAGGCTCCAGTAAGGGATGGGAAGTTGGACACGCCACCAGGGGATCCAGGCAGGAGAGGAGATGCCCGATATCCCGGTACCGGTAGACCAAAGCCTCCACCCGGGATTGCTTTCTAACCATATCCTCATCACAGGTCATCTCTTCGGCCGAAGGCTGCGGCCGTTCATAGCCCAGTTCAAAGCCCTGAAAGAAAAACTGCCACTCCCGGCTCACCTGTTCCGGGTCATTTTTCCAGCGTTCATACTGGGATTCAATATATTCAGCGCTCCATGGCCCTGCGTATGTCATCAATTCTTCTCCACTTTATCAATTTCTTAACTATTGCTTCCCTTTGCACAGTGCCCTTGCCTGCCGCTCCGCCCGGTAGGAGCTGCGAACCAGGGGGCCGGCCTCAACCCATGAAAACCCCATATCCTTCGCCCTGGCTTTCAATGACTCAAACTCGGCCGGCGGATAATACCGCTGTACCGGGAGATGGGCCGGCCCCGGCCGCAAGTACTGGCCCAGGGTTAAAATGTCCACCCCGGCCGCACGGATCTGTGCGATTGTTTCAAGAAGTTCGCTCTCTGTCTCCCCCAGCCCCACCATGATGCCGGATTTGGTTACCATTTCCGGGTCGATCGTTTTTGCATTTTTCAGAAGCATCAGGGACTGCTGATAATCCGCTTTCGGCCGGGCCCGGGGATAAATCCTTGGGACGGTTTCCACGTTATGGCCCAGAATATCCGGTCCGGCTGCCATGACGGTATCAAGGGCGGCTCGGCTGCCTTGAAAATCCGGGATCAGCACCTCGACGGTGATTTCCGGAGAGATCCGGCGGATGGTAATGATGGTTTCCGCAAACAGATCGGCCCCGCCGTCTGAGAGATCATCCCGGGTAACCGATGTAATCACCGCATGCTTGAGTCCCATACTTCGGACCGCCTCCGCCACCCGCCGCGGCTCGTCCGGGTCCGGCGGCTCCGGTTGATCGCCCACCGCGCAGAAACGGCAGTTGCGCGTGCACCCACCTCCCAGAATCATAAACGTGGCATGCCCCATCTGCCAGCATTCGCCGATATTCGGGCAAAGCGCGGCTTCACAAACCGTATGCAGCTGCTTGCGATGTTTTAAATCCCGAACAGCATCGTAAGCCGGTCCACTCGGCAGGCGAACCCGAATCCAGGCAGGCTTTTCCGGTTCACCGCAGTCTTTAACATCTGAATGCATCTCAGGGACCCGCCAATTCTCCAATTATGTCACGAAAATAGTTCCTAAATTAAGGAGGTAATGCTCAATGTCATTAATTTTAGCATTCCGACCTTGTCATTTCGAGGAACGACAGTGACGAGAAATCTCAAAAAATCATACAATTGTAAAATTTCTCGCTGCCGCTCGAAATGACAACCGACCCTATTTCCACTCTTATGTTAATGGCATTGAATTAATACTTAGTATTACGGCAGTCCTGCAAACTGTCAAATAAAGGAAGCCTTAATCATTCAGCGACCAGTCATAATCCAGGTATTTAACATCCAGCTCATGTTTCCGGGCGTTAAGCTTCTCTTTGAAATCCCCTTCCGCGTATTCAATGAAAAATCCGATGATGTCGTCCTCAAAATCCTCTGAAAACCATTTGAATATGCGGCTGACGTATAACTTATCGCCTTTGAGGTAATTTTCCTGCGGATCGTTGATAAACGAACGGGTGGCGTCATCCAACTGCTGATCCAGGCGGCTTCCCGCATAGGGTTCGGATCGCAGGGGCGGACAGCTTTCCGCGGCGCAGTTGATGGCAAAATGCACCCGGGGATCTTTAAACTCGGGACGCAGGATGTCATGCTCGATATGATCCAGGGTCACCACGTCATTATTGATCCGCACGAATTCCTTTTCCCAGGGACTGGTGAAAAAGCCCCCCAGGTCCTTGATGGAATCGATGTCCGGGTATTCGGTCAGGATCAGCTTGATGGTCCAGGCATTGTAGGCATTGGTGTAGAAGGCAAACCGTTCATTTCTGGAAAGTTTCTTCACATCGGTATTTTCAAGGATTTCCAGATACCGGTCCAGCCGGTCTTCCGCCCTTTGAAACCCCGCATAATCGACCACCCCGTCCTGAACATATTTTTCAAGAAGCGCCGCATATATCGAATGATCCACCGGCGCCGCGGCCGCCCACAGCGGCGCGGCGATAACGCCCGCCAGCAGGATATATAAAACGCCTGTCCGTATCATAACCTTTTTCACTTCGGCCTCCTTAACTAAATTTACTCAAGAATCAATGAATCCGGGTGCCTGTCCTGCCACCCCCCCCATTCGGTATCGGTTGACGGCAATTTTTCAAGCCACCGCTCGAAGTATTCGCCCTGGATGCCCTTCAGGCCTTTTCTATATTGACCGTCCCGCCCCGGCGGCCTCGCCTTCTCATAAAAACAAATGCTGTTTTCATGAAATAAACCGATCCTTTTCTCAGCTGTTTTGCTGGCGGACAAGCTCCGCCACCAGCCCGGTCCAGCCGGTTTGATGCCCGGCACCCAGGCCCGCCCCGTTGTCCCCGTGAAAATATTCCGGAAAAAACCCAGGCCCGCTCGCTCACATACGGCCCCCATTTTTTCCAGTTGGCACTTCGCGTGCCATGCGCTGCGAGTCGCTCCTGCTCGGCATTTTGCATTATGTTGCGCCAAGCATTGATTATTCGGCTGATTTCATCACGATATCGCCGTAATAGGTAACGGTCGACTCCCCGGTGTTGTCCGAATCGGTCATGATGGCAATTCCCCGTATCATGGGCGGATCTTGCCCGAATGCCGTTTTATAGTCTTCGAGGAGGTTTCTGGATTCGGAAACCCAGGTGCCCGCGGTTTTTTTGCCGCTTTCCACCACGATCATCCTGACCCTGTCCGTATAAGCGTTCGGCACGATTTTGCCGTCGGGTGCATTGCTGGCCCACATGTAATTAATCGCCCCGATCGGCGGGTATTCTCCGTAAATCACCTTAGCTGCTTTGAATTTTGCCCGTTCCCAAAACCCGACCTTATCCGGGTCGTATTCAAAAGCGATATAGATGCGGGCCGGATAGTCGTCCCCGTCTTTTCGGCTGACATCACCGCCTTCGTAAATGCCGGTGGCCCGCCAGTTTCGAGGCCACATAAACATCCCGGCCCGTTCCGCATCCAAGATCCAAAACCGTGCAGTCTTCCAGAACCGGTGGTATGGGAGATCCGCATCCATAAAACCGATCGACGATCTCATCGTCTATTTCCTTCAGGATGGACTTCACTTCAATCGGTACGGATTCCTCGCTGCAGCAGCAGGCGCTTGTTTTCAGGTCTTTTGAGCTTTCAAGGATTTTTCCGTAATAAGCTTTGAGTCGGTCGTGAGCGTCAAATGCTTTGTTCACCTTGTCCTCCTCGTTTTATTCTGTTAATCCCTTTTCAAAACTGATCATTACCGAACCGCAGCTGAGACAACATCTTTTCGAACATTCGTATATGTTTGCTGTTGAGGGTAAGGTTACTTAACGCCGTACCTTATCTGTTGGGCGCCGACGCGCCGGCCGCAATCCATTTTTCAAGTATCCGGATGGCGCTTTCGGTCAAAGCAGGGTCAGCAAGCGGCATCTGAGGCGTTGAGGTGCCTTTTACGCGCCTGATCAGTTCACTTTTTCCGGGCTTGCTGGAAACCACCACCGGCCCGTTTTGGCCGCCTTTCATGACATTTCCAAAGGCCGTTTATTATTTTTTCAGCATTTTATATGCTGACGGGCCAGTTGATTAATGCGCTTGAGGATCGACGCCAGGCCGTTGGCCCGGGCGGGCGACAAATTGGAGGTGAGCCCGATGGCGTCCAGAAAGTAAAGGTCGGCGTCTGCCACCGCCCCCGGGGGCTGCTTATTCACCACTTTTAACACCAGAGCGATGATGCCGCGGGTGATCTTTGCCTCGCTGTCCGCGTAAAAAACCAGCCGGCCGTCAATCAGGTGGGCTGCCAGCCATAGCCGCGACTGGCAGTCATTGATCAAATTCTCATCCGTCCGCTCGGTTTCCGCCAGGCGGGGCAGTTCGCTGCCAAAGGCGATGAGCCGCTCGTAACGGTCAAACCATTCATTTAACGGGGCGAATTCTTCGATTATCTGATCCTGTATCTCGTTAATTTCAGACAAAGAATTCCTTTCATAAGAGCATCGCTTTCGCCCTGTCGATACCGTTTACCAGAATATCAATATCCTCGGGGGTATTATAAATCGCAACGCTTGCCCGGATGGTGCCGGTGATGCCGAAATGCCGCATCACGGGTTCTGCACAGTGCATGCCGGTGCGAATGGCAATCCCCAGTTTATCGAGAAGCATCCCCACGTCATAGTGATGGGCGCCTTCGATATTAAACGACACCACGCCGCAGCGCGGCAGTAAATTCCCGTAAACCGTCAGGCCGTCTATCTGATTCAATTGCCGGAGTGCATAGTCCAGAAGGTCATGCTCATAATCCGTAATGGCATCAAACCCGATGCCCTGGATATATTCGATGGCGGCCGCGGCGCTCACCGCACCCGCGATATTCGGAGTGCCGGCTTCAAACTTGAGGGGCAGATCCGCGAACGTGGTTTCATCAAACCGAACTTGATCAATCATTCCGCCACCGGTCTGATAGGGCGGCATGGCGTCGAGGTATTTCTCCTTGCCATAGAGGACGCCGATACCGGTTTCCGCATACATTTTATGGCCGGAAAATACGCAAAAATCGCAGTCAAGCGCCTGCACAGCAATGGGCAGATGGGCGGCGGACTGCGCCGCGTCAACCAGCACCGGAATATCGGCCTGATGCGCGGTTTCCACGATTTCCCGGATGGGATTTACAATGCCGAGGACGTTTGAGACATGTGCGCACGCGATCAGCTTGGTCCTCTCTGTGATCAATTCTGATTTCCGGCCATCACTTTTTTATTTACGCTCTTCATGCGGGGCCCCCGTCTCCCGGGGATTATCCGGATCACTGCTCCATTCGAACCACCCGCCGTCGTAAACCGCCACATGGGGCCATCCCATCAGCCAGGCATTGAACCAGGCTTCGCTGCCTCGCCAGCCGGTGCCGCAGTAAAAGGCCAGGTGTTTGTCCGGCGTGATGCCGGCGGGTTTCCAGATCGCTTCGATTTCATGGAACTCCCGCGTGGTATGATCCGGATTCCGGTAGTTTTCCATGTGATAGGCGTCGCTTCCGCAGTCGGCAAAAACCGCCCCCGGAATCCGGCCTTTAGCGGCAATATAATTATAGCCGCTGACCTCACCGATATATTCGGGATAGCTGCGCACACAGACCAGCTCGGCATCAGGGGCGGCAAGCATCTCTCTGGCCCCTGGCGTATCCACGGCAAGCTGGGGATTGGCCGGTATATCGGCGCCAAAATCCGATACCGGCTGTTTGGGTTCATCCGACGTACTGATTTGAAAACCGGCATCCTGCCAGGACTGAAACCCGCCGTTTAAGACGCGGACATCCTTAACACCGGCGTAGATCATGAGAAATGCGGTGCGTATGGCCCCGAGATGGCCGGCCGCGCTGCCCGGAAATTGATCGGCATTATCCGGGTGCATGAACTTGCCGTACACAACAACGGTGGTATCCGCGGTAATGCCGTGTTCTTCAAATGCCCGTTTTAATTCATCCGGGCGCCGGCGGTTCCACGTGTCCGTATCCTCCAGGGCCCGGGTGTCCATGTCAACGGCGCCGGGGATATGCCCGCTCAAATAGGCATCCCGGTTGCGGTAATGGGAGTGTACGATCACATAGTTGTCGTTATCGTATTCTGCGGGGGGCCTGCCTGAAATCAGCTCGTTTACCCACCCGGCGGAAACGAGGTGTTTGTGGTTGGCCAGTTTTTCCATGGGCAGATGCTCCTTTTCCGCCCATTGTTCAGGAAAATGCGGATAAAGGGAAACATTCGGATACCCCGCCCTGACAAACAATTCCGCCACCGGCCGGCTTTCCTGCAGAGAATTGCCGTAAACGATCAGGTCATCATCGGGCGTAATCTCTTTCTGCCGGACAATCTCAATCCAGTCCATGTAATTTGCCCACTTGGCCGGCAGGGATTTGGCGCCCCGGATATGGCCGCCCCTTGGTTCGCCCGCAAGCTTCCAGCCGTTGTATGCCTCCACCGGCCGGACATCGATAATTTTTGCGCTGTTTCGGCTGCGGCTAACCAGTTCCTCTGTCGATATTTCCTTTAACTGCGTCATGTGACTTCCTCGCCTCCGGAATGAAAATCCTTATCTTAGCCCTTGACCGTCTCCACAATAAAAATATCATTTTCATCCGGGGCTTCAAACAAAGGCCCTGTGAATTCATCCCCCGGCACCCCCGGGATGCGGATACAATCGGCTTCCGCGCGACGGCGTTTTTTTCTCAGGCGCGCGCCCATTTAAAGAATTTACCCATCCAGCCGAGCAGCTTTTCCGGCGCATTGGCCTTTTTCCATTCTCCGGCGGCGAATTTGTTCGCCTCGGCAAGTGTCGGATAGACGTGGATGGTGCCCAGTATTTTGTTTAAGCCCAGCCCATGTTTCATGGCCAGCACATATTCAGCGATCACATCGCCTGCATGGGCGCCGACGATGATGACGCCCAGAATTTTATCGGTCTTCCCCCGGGTTAACACCTTTATGAAGCCGCTTTCCTCGGATTCCGCGACGGCCCGGTCCAGTTCCTTTAAATCGTAGCGGGTCATTTGATATTCAATCCCCTTTTCCATGGCCTGGACCTCGTTTAACCCCACCCGGGCCACTTCCGGGTCGGTAAAGGTGGTCCACGGGATGACCCGGTAATCGATCTTAAATTTTTTGAATTTGCCGAATAAGGCGTTCACGGCGGCGAACCAGGCCTGGTGGGCCGCTGTATGCGTAAACTGATAGGGCCCGGCCACATCCCCGGCAGAGAATATATTGGGGATCCGGGTCCGGAGATACTCATCCACGGCAATGGTTCCGTCGGGATTGAGCGTGACACCTAACTCCTCAAGCCCAAAGCCCCCGGTATTGGCTTTCCGGCCGACGGCCACCAGGATCGCGTCGAACCCCACCCGGACCGTCTGTCCGTCATGTTCACATAAAAGCGTTTTTTCCCCGTTTTGCACCTCAACCGCCTTTGCCTGGTGATCGGTCAGGACGGCAATGCCTTCGGATTCAAACTGCCCCCGCATGAATTCGGCAACGTCCGGATCCTCCCGGCCCATGATCTGGGCGGCCATCTCCACCTGGGTGACCTGGGAACCGAGACGGGCAAACGTCTGCGCCATTTCGCATCCGATGGGCCCGCCGCCCAGCACCACCAAACGGGGCGGCAGTTCTGTCAGCTGCCATACCGTATCCGAAGTCAGGTAGTCGACCTGGTCAAGACCCGGAATCGGCGGAACAAACGGCCGGGCGCCGGTGGCCACCACGATGCTCCGGGTGGTGAGGGTTTTTCCGTTAACAGAGACCCGATAGGGGGTTTCAATTCTGGCTTCGCCCGTATAGCAGTCAACGCCCAGCCCGGTATAGCGCTCCACGGAGTCGTGCGGTTCGATTTTTTGAATAATGCCCTTCACTCGATCCATAATACCGGAAAACTCGTAATCCGCATGGGCGCTGTTCAGGCCGAAATCCCGGGCCCTGCGGGTGTAGTTTATAATTCTGGCGCTTTTAATAAGGGACTTACTCGGCACGCATCCCGTGTTCAGACAATCCCCCCCCATTTTGTGCTTTTCAATCAAAGCCACCTTCGCCTTAACGGTTGCCGCGATATAGGCGGAGACCAACCCGGCCGATCCCCCGCCGATCACCACCATATTATAATCCGCGGATTTCGGTTTCCGGTATGCCGACATAACGCGCCTCCTTTTAATGAATCCGGTAAATATTTTGGCAATCCAGGGAAACAGGCCCAGCAGCACAAAGGACAGAATCAGATCCGGGGAAAGGATACCGCCGGTGGATTCGATCTGGGCCAGCTGGGTGCCGGCATTGACATAGACAATGGTTCCCGGCAGCATGCCGATCTGGCTGACCCCGTAAAACATTCCGGCCCGAATCGGGGTCAGCGCAATGGCCAGATTGATCACAAAAAACGGAAAAATCGGAACCAGCCGCAGGGTAAACAGATAGAACATGCCGTCTTTTTCAATGCCCTTGTTGATCATCTGCAGCTTTTCCTTAAACCGGGCCTGGACATAATCCTTAAAAAGAAAACGGGCCGCCAGGAAGGCCAGGGTGGCGCCAATTGTGCTGGCAAAGGAAACCACGACGGTGCCCGCGAGCAGGCCGAATATGGCGCCCCCGGCCAGCGTCATCACCGCCGCCCCCGGCAGCGAAAGGGCGGCCATGACAATATAGACCGCCATGTATATACCGATGGTGAGCAGCATGTGGGCTTCGTAAAATTTCATCAATGCTGCCTGCTGGTCCTTTAGGGTCGCCAACATGAAATAGCGGCCCAGGTCCAGGGTGAAAAACAGGGCGGCAAGCACCGCAATAACAAGGATAACGAGCCACCTGGTCCAGTTTCGTTTTCGGGTTTGCAGATTCTCCATGGGGTAAGCGCCTATTTTTGGTTGATTACTGGGAAAGACACTGGCAAGCCTGCGCAGGAACTTTGACCGTTCCAGGAAGCTATAGCGCCCTCAGAACCGCCCTTACCGGGGCGCCGTCGCTTTCTGACAGCCGGATCGGCAGACAGATCATTGCATAGGTCCCGGGCGCCACATCTTTGAGATACAGGCCCTCAATCACCCAGATGCCTGCCCCGAGCAGCGCCCGGTGCACTTCGGCCTCGTTTTTGCCGTATCCAGCGACAGACAGGTAATCCACCCCGATGGTCCGCACCCTGGATTCAGTCAGAAACCGGGCGGCATCCGTTTCCAGATAAACAAAATCCGCCGTAAACGGCTCATCCGGCCAGTTTCGGGTTGAATTGCGGGTTTTAAACAAAATCCGTTCACCGGGCTGAATATTTTCTTCTGCCAGCACCGCCGCCCGGATTATTTCCGGATCCGTGATCTCTATCACCCGGGCCGGCCCGATCAGCGCAGAAAACGGAACCGCCTCAATGTCTTTACCGTTTTCATAGAAATGGAACGGGGCGTCTATATGGGTTCCGGAATGCGCGCTCATGTTGATTTGCGTCAGATTGACGCCGTCGCCGTTTTCGATATCGGAAACCCTGTAAATTTGCACCGCCGGATCACCGGGCCAGGAGGCCATACCGGTGCGCAGCGGGACCGAAATGTCAATCCATTCCGTCATCATAGGCTACCTTGCTGGGGTTAGCAGACCGTCGCCGCCGATATAAGCGGCCTTTATAGTGGCGTTTTTTAGTACTGTACTTATCGGCAATCCTGCTATTCAAAATTGCAACGCCGATATAGAAGATCCTCTACCACATCCATAGGGCGATGGTTCGCCCGCGGCGAAAAACAATAACGGGATTGTATAATTGAGCTTAATCATAACGCCAATAATCACAACTATTCTGCGGGTTATTTTTTTTCAGCTTGACGCCCCTCACACAATTCTCTATTTTTACGGATCTTAAAGATTTACGGATTTTTGGAAAATTTCACAAGCTATGTAATCAAGGGCTCACCCAAGAGCCTCGCTGAATTTAGAGAATAATGAACGCCTTTTATCGCAACTGGTTTCTTGCCAGCCGCCCCTGGTCCTTTATCATGACCGCCATCTCCATCGGAGTGGGCGGCGCGATTGCTGCCATTGACGGGCATTTTTTCTGGGGGCTTTTCGGGCTCACGCTTTTAGGCGGCGTGTTTCTGCATGCCGCCACCAACCTGATCAATGACTACTACGACGTCAGAAGCGGCGTGGACACGGTGGACGTCTCCACAGCTATTTACCGGCCCCATCCCCTGGTGGAAGGAAAAATCCTGGCATCCAGCGTGCACCTGGCCGCCTATATTCTCTTTTTCGCGGGCACGGTCATCGGTTTTTGGCTGGCCGCCACCCGGGGCTGGCCGATTCTTATCATCGGCGCGGTCGGTGTGGCCGCCAGCATCGCCTACACCGCCCCGCCGATCAGCTACAAGTACATCGGCCTTGGCGAATTCTCCGTCTTCCTGATGTGGGGGCCGCTCATGGTGGAAGGGACCTATTTTGTCCAGCATCAGACCTTTAGTGCCGAGGCGCTCTGGGTCAGCATCCCCTTCGGTATAATCGTGGCCCTGGTGCTGCTTGCCAACAATCTCCGGGATATCGAACACGACAAAAGCCGCCATATCCGAACCATCGCCATTGTCCTGGGCGCACAAAAAGGTTTCTATCTTTACGCAGCCCTGGTCGCTCTGGCTTATATCTGCATTCTGCTGCTGATCATCGCCGGAGTGCTCTCTTTTTGGTCTCTTTTAGTCTTTCTTTCCCTGCCGATTGCGGTCAAGCTGCTTCGCATAATGCTCGAAAAAATTCCCGATGATGCGGATGCCCGCACCGCCCAACTGGATACGGCATTCGGCACACTTCTCCTTATCTCCCTGGTTCTGGAGGCTTTGATTTGAGCACATCGCAATTTAACTGGAAACCGGTCGCCGGCACCGTGCTTCTGGCGGCTGTCCTCTGGTTTGTGACCTTCTACCTGGAGTGGGGAGTGTTCTGGTTTAAAATTTCAGTATCCGCGCTGCTGCTGGCCGCGCTCTCCTTTCTGCTCCAGCCGAGGGGGGCGTTCCGGTTTTCGCTGAACCTTAAAACCATCGGCCTGGGGCTTTTCTCCGCCATTCTGCTGTATCTCATATTCTGGGCGGGCAAATCCGTCTCCACCATGATCTTTCCGTTTGCCGGCGATCAAATCGGCGCCATCTACGGCAAGGGGGAAGGCACACCGGTATGGGTGATTGCCCTGCTGCTTTTTTTTGTCACCGGCCCATGCGAGGAGATTTACTGGCGGAATTTTCTTCAGAAAAAACTCATGCTCCGGTTCGGGGGCTTAGGCGGCTGGCTCCTGGCCACCCTCCTGTATGCAGGGGTGCACATCTGGTCGTTTAACTTCATGTTGACCGGGGCTGCGGCCGTGGCCGGGGCTTTCTGGGGCATCATGTACTGGCGGTTAAAGGACATTTCGCCAGTGATCGTCTCGCATGCTGTCTGGAGTACGTTTATATTCGCGGTCATGCCGATTCCTTAAGTCGAAGTCTTCCGAAGCCCGATATAGACCGTAAACAAAAGCGGCAGCAGGGATACGGCGGCGCCGGCAAAAAATGAAACGCGGACGACGGCATCCTTTACAAAAAGGGCGAAAAAAGGCGGGGAGACGGTCTGGCCCAAGTAGATCAAAAGCGTAAACACGGAAAACACCCCGGCCCGCAGTTCCGTTGAGACCAGCCCGGCGGCGGCCGTGTTGAGCGTGGGCATAAGGGTGCCAAAACCAAGCCCCCAGATCCCCATGCAGAGCAGCAGCACGGGATAGCTGCCCGCAAACCCGACCAGTAAATGGCTCAGTCCGCAGCCGATAAAACCTAAAAACACTCGCCAAGCTTCTGAAAGTACCCCGCTCACCCGACCGCTCTGTGAGGCAGTAAGTGCCGAGACTCCGGCGGCCGCAGATATGGCCAGACCAGAGTGCAGCGTGCTCAGCCCGAACTGATGTACCACCAGAATCGGCATGTACACCACAATCCCATAGAGAAGCACAAACCCTATGAAATTTGAAAAAAACAACCATATCGCGCGGACATTGGCCAGGGCGCGCATGGCCTTCACCATATACTGCTGGGTTTTTCCGCTGCCTGCCGGCTCTTTTAGCTTCCAGGCGGCAAGCAGGGATAGAAAAATGGCCATGGCATGGATATAGAACGGTAGAAACCAGGCCATAGTGGCGATGGCGCCGGAGATAAACGGCACCGTAGCATTTGTCAGCGACTGCACCGTGACCCGATAGCCCATAGCCCGGCTTCGCTCCGGCTCCTGATACATATCCCCGATGGCGGCCACCACCGTATTCATCATCCCGCCCACGCCGATGCCCTGAAGCGCCCGCCAGGCCAGGACCAGCCAAAAGGAGCGGGTAAATGTAATCAGCAGGCCGCCTATCCCGAAGAGCATGGCCGACGGCACGATGACGCTCTTTCGGCCGAACCGGTCCGCCACCGGCCCCAGGAGCGGGGTGGCCACCATGGCGCAAAAGGTATAGGCGCTCAAGGCCAGACCGATGTTTTTGCTGGTTGCCCCCTCAAGGGCCAGCATCTCCGGCAGAATGGGCCC
>JBKHAE010000133.1:0-8931 GCA_046543065.1 Desulfobacterales bacterium
TGAAAAAGTAGCCCCCGGTGTTATCGACCGAAAAAGCGTTCATGAACCTTGTTATACGGGCCTTAAGGCCATCGACGCCATGACACCGGTTGGCCGCGGGCAGCGCGAGTTGATCATCGGCGACCGCCAGATCGGAAAAACCGCTGTGGCTGTTGATGCCATTCTGGCCCAGAAAAATACCGACGTCTATTGTATCTATGTGGCGTGCGGCCAGAAGAAATCATCCGTCGCCCAGGTTGTGGCGGTGCTTGAGAAATACGGCGCCATGGAGTATACCACGGTTATTGCCGCCTGCGCCAGTGACCCGGCCACCCAGCAGTATGTTGCGCCCTATGCCGGATGCGCCATGGGCGAGTATTTCCGGGATAACGGCAAGCACGCCCTGATTATCTATGACGACCTTTCCAAACAGGCGGCTGCCTATCGCCAGGTATCCCTGCTGATGCGACGTCCGCCCGGCCGTGAAGCCTATCCCGGCGATATTTTTTACAATCACTCCCGCCTGCTTGAGCGCGCGGCGAAATTAAATGACGAACTGGGCGCCGGCTCCCTGACCGCACTTCCAATCATTGAGACACAGGCCGGCGACGTTTCCGCCTATATTCCCACAAACGTTATTTCAATTACCGACGGGCAGATTTATCTGGAACCCGCACTTTTCTTTGCCGGTGTGCGGCCCGCCATTAACGTTGGGCTTTCGGTTTCCCGGGTCGGCGGTGCCGCCCAGGAAAAAGCCATGAAACAGGTCGCGGGTACGCTTCGACTCGATCTGGCCCAATACCGGGAACTTGAATCATTTGCCGCTTTTGGCTCCGACCTGGATGCCGCCACCCAGAAGCAGCTCACCCGGGGTGAGCGACTGGTTGAAATTTTGAAGCAGCCGCAGTATCAGCCGCTGCCGCTCGAAAAACAGGTGGCCATCATTTATGCCGGTACCAAAGGCTATCTGGATAATCTGCCGTTGGATGTGCTGGCCAAATATGAAGCCGGGCTCTATCAGTTTATTGAATCCCGCTATCCGGATATTTTGGAAGGCCTCCAAGAAAAGCGAGAGCTCACGGACGAACTTGATCAGAAAATGCAGAAGGCATTTGACGAGTATGGGGATGAATTCAAGGACACAATCAAATAATAGCTGATAAGGCAGAGATTTATGGCGTCGTTAAAAGAAGTCCAGGCAAAAATTCAAAGTGTCAAGAAGACCAAAAAGATTACCCGGGCCATGAATATGGTGGCGTCTTCAAAGTTGAAAGGCGCCCAATCCGCCATGGAATCGTTTCGGCCCTATGCGGAAAAATTCTCCGAGGTGCTGGGCAACATTGCCGATAAAGCAGGGGAAGAGAGCAGCCCCTTGTTGGTGGCACCGGAAGAAACCAGTAATACGCACATCGTGCTGATGACATCGGATCGAGGGCTTTGCGGCGGCTTTAATACGCATCTAATTGAGAAAGCAGAAGAGTTTGCCAATGAAAGATTGGGCCGGGACCACAAAGTCAGTTTCACGAATTTTGGCAAAAAGGGTCGCGATTGGTGCCGTAAAAACAAGTTTCAGCGGGATAAGGAATATCTGGGGGTTGTCGGGGGGAGGTTCGGATTTAACGTGGCCTCTACTGCCGGCCAGGAGCTGATCAATGCATTTTTGAATGAATCCTATGATGAGGTTTATCTGGTATATGCCCAATTCAAGGGTATGGCCAGCCAGCCGCCCGCCATCAAGCAGCTGCTGCCCATACCGGTGCTTGAGCCCGGGGAAAGCGCCGAGGCAGCCGATGAGAGCGCCCCGTATATGGCTGAGCACATCATTGAACCCTCGCCGGATGAACTATTAAACGAAATGCTGCCCAGAAACGTATATATTCAGTTGTACAATGCACTGCTTGAAACCTCGACCAGTGAGCATGCCGCGCGAATGAAGGCAATGGATAACGCCACTCAGGCATGCGATGATATGATTGAGAGCCTGACCCTGACTTACAACAAGGCCCGGCAGGCGGCTATTACAATGGAATTGATGGATATTGTCGGCGGTGCCGAAGCATTAAAAGGTTAAACAATAATATTACGCCTTATATAGTTTGAGGAGGTCTATCCATGGCAGAAAACATCGGGAAAATTACACAGGTATTGGGACCTGTTGTCGACGTAGAGTTCGAACAGGGCAAGCTCCCGGAAATAATGACCGCGCTTCTCATTACCAATCCCACCATTAACGATGAAGAAGATAATTTGGTAGTGGAAGTTGCCCAGCATTTGGGCGATAATGTGGTTCGAACCATCGCAATGGATGTTACAGATGGTCTGGTTCGGGGCGCTCGGGTTAAGGATACGGGCAGTCCGATCAAAATGCCGGTCGGCGAGGCAGCCCTTGGCCGGGTTTTAAACGTTGTCGGGCGGCCGGTGGACGGTTTGGGGCCTGTTGACAGTCAGAAAATGATGCCGATTCATCGACTGGCGCCAAAATTCACCGAGCAGGACACATCGGTTAATGTGTTGGAAACCGGGGTCAAGGTTATTGATCTGCTGGTTCCGTTCCCCCGCGGCGGTAAGATGGGACTTTTCGGGGGTGCCGGTGTCGGTAAAACGGTCATCATGATGGAAATGGTCAACAATATCGCCATGCAGCACGGCGGTATTTCTGTGTTTGCCGGTGTCGGGGAACGGACCCGGGAAGGAAATGACCTCTATCACGAAATGAAAGACTCAGGCGTTCTGCCGAAAGCCTCTCTGGTTTACGGCCAGATGACCGAGCCGCCGGGTGCCCGGGCCCGGGTAGCGCTTTCCGCTTTGACAGAAGCCGAATACTATCGGGATGAAGAGGGACAGGACGTGTTGATCTTTATCGACAACATCTTCCGGTTTACCCAGGCCGGCCAGGAAGTCTCCTCGCTGCTCGGTCGTATGCCTTCGGCGGTCGGTTATCAGCCCACGCTGGCGGTTGAACTCGGTGAGCTTCAGGAACGGATCACCTCCACGGACAAGGGCTCGATTACCGCGGTTCAGTGTGTGTATGTCCCGGCAGACGACTTGACCGACCCGGCGCCGGCGACCACCTTCGCCCACTTGGACGGAACAGTGGTGCTTTCCCGGCAGATTGCAGAGCTTGGGATTTATCCCGCAGTGGACCCCCTGGACTCCACCTCCCGGATTCTTGATGCGGCCTACATCGGCGACGAGCATTACTCAGTGGCCCGTGAGGTTCAGCAGATCCTTCAGAAATACAAAGAGCTTCAGGACATTATCGCCATTTTGGGTATGGAGGAGCTCTCTGATGAGGATAAAGTCACGGTTGCCCGGGCTCGTAAGATTCAGCGGTTCCTGTCCCAGCCCTTCCACGTGGCCGAAACTTTTACCGGTTTGAAGGGGGCATATGTAAAAATCGAGGATACGGTTCGCGGGTTTAAGGAAATCGTTGATGGCAAGCATGATGATCTGCCGGAGCAGTCCTTCTATTTGGTCGGCACCATTGAGGAAGCGGTTGAAAAAGCCAAGAAAATGTCTTCTGAATAAATAAATTGAGGAATACGACAGATGGCTGAAAATATAAAGCTTGAGGTGGTAACACCGGAAAAGTATGTGGTCAGCGAGGATGCCCAGATCGTTATGGCGCCCGGCTCCTTAGGGGAATTCGGGGTTCTGCGCGGACATACGCCCTTTTTAACGTCCCTTAGAATCGGCCGGCTGCATTATAAGGATACCAGTGGCGAGGAGCGTGAGCTGTTTATCAGCGGCGGCTTTGCAGAGGCCCTGCCGGACCGGGTCACGGTGCTTGCCGAATCAGCAGAACGTCGTCGGGAAATTGATCTGGAGCGGGCAAAAGCGGCCCTGGAAAGGGCCCAGAAACGATTGGCGGAAGAAAAGGCGGAGAATATTAATTTTGAACGCGCCCGCACTGCCATGTACCGGGCGATGGAGCGTATTAAGGTCGCTGAAAACAGTCGCGGTTAAATTTCATTTCAGTAATTTTTCTTACCTATAAAAGGGCAATTCATGGATATGTAACGCATGATTTGCCCTTTTTAAGTTTTTTTGCAGCGTTTATGAATTCGCATCCCGATAATATTGCAGCCATTATCCTGGCAGCCGGTAAAGGCACCCGGATGAAATCGGATAAAGCCAAGGTGCTTCATCCGCTGGCCGGCCGGCCCATGATCAGCTATGTTCTCGAAACCGCAGTCAATGTATGCGGGCGAAATATCGTTGTTGTCGTCGGAGATCAAGCTGATGCGGTCCGGCAAACAGTAGCTGAGGCAGCGGATGTATGGTTCGCCCATCAACATGAACAGCTCGGGACCGGCCATGCCGTGCAGTGTGCACTGCCGGAGCTTCCCCCGAATATTGAGAATGTAATGATTCTATGCGGGGATGTGCCGCTGATTACCGAACAGACGCTTAATGCATTGATGCATGCCCATTTACATGCGCAGAATGCAGTGACCCTTTTGGGCGTAGACCTTGACAATCCTCATGGATATGGGCGTCTGGTCACGGATCAAAGGGGCCATGTCATCCGAATCGTTGAGGAGGCAGATGCGACGGAATCAGAAAAAGGCATCGCAACGATAAACTCCGGAATATATTGCATTCACCGGGGCTTTCTGGAGCAGACCATTGCCCGCTTGGAATCGAACAATGCGCAGAACGAGCTTTATCTGACCGATCTGGTTGAAATCGCTGTCTCGAATAACGCACCGGTTGGGATGATGAGGGCCAAGGAACCATCGGAACTGATGGGTATTAACACGGTGGCGGACCTGAAACAAGTGGATGCCTTGATAGGTGATTTATAAAAAGGCTTGACTTTAAAATTTCAGAAATATTATACAGGTAAACAGAAGAGGTGAAAATTGGATATCGATGATGTGATGCTCCAATTTGATGAGATTGAGCAGAAGGTCGGCAAGCTGGTGGATCAGCAGAAGGCGCTTGAAGCAAAGAATGCCGAGCTTGCCGAAAAGGTCGAAACATTAGAGGAAGAACTCAGAAAAAAAACTGAAACGGAAAATACATATTCAGAACAGAAGGCACTGATTCGGTCAAAAATTGATGGACTATTGTCCAAGCTCAATGAGTTGAGTACGAATTCAGCAGGCAGGTAACAGGAGATAACTCTCAATGCTTAATGGATTTTTGTGGAACAGCTGATAACAATTGAACTGCTAGGGGAAACGTTTCAATTTAGAGTAGACGAAGCTCATTTAAATCCAAGGGAAATTGCCGAGCACCTGACGGCTGAAATTGAAACCGTCTCTGAGCAGTTTCCCCGGCATGTATTAAAAACGAATAAAATGGCAATTGTGGTTTCCGCAGCGTTGAATATTACCAAACAATATTTTGAATTAAAAACCAATCATTCGGCATTGCTCGCCAATGTGGCAGACCGGACATTAAAGCTGGATGATTTGCTTGATAAAATCAACCCCTAGCACAAGGTTTCCGCTGCCTCCTGTTTCGGCCTGTCTAAAAAAGTTTGACGCGTCACGCGATTGGACTTAACTTATTGATGTAACGGTTTGACCCCTGCCCGGTACGTGATTGAACAAGACCCCTTGACCCAACACGTATTTAAAAGGGAGCTTTCACTGGTTTCGGTGTGCATGTTCTGCGACGACAGAAAAGCCTAAAGAAGCTATAAGGCGCCCACTTGATCTTTATGGATCAAGGTAAATTCAACACGGCCGGGCGGGGGTTCTCTTTTTAGCACTGAAGTCTTTGAGTCCCTTCTCATTGCATTTCCGCCACATCATCGTTTAACGACCATCTCTTCATTTAAGTTGCTTCAATCACTTGTAACATCGTTATTATTATCTGCGTGGTCTGTTTAGGGGGGCCGGACACCGTGCACACGGAATTTTTGAATTAAGGGAGTTGATCCATGGAGGGTGCATATATAGTTATGTTTCTGGTCGGCTGTGCGCTGGGCTTTCTGGGGTCCCAGATGCTGCGCGAACGTTTCGCCGGCCAAAAAATTAAGGATGCGGAAGACAAGGCCGCCATGATCATTGATTCAGCCGAACGAAAGGCGGATTCACTGGTTAAGGAGGCCCAGCTCGAGGCCAAAGACCGGCTTTTCAAAATGAAAAGCGACTTTGACGCTGAGACCGCTGAATCCCGATCGGAATTAAAAAAACAGGAAAAGCGTCTTCAGCAGAAGGAAGAAAATCTAGAAAAAAAGAATGAACAGGTTGAACTCCAGGAAAAGGAGGCCGCCCGCAAGCAAAAAGAGCTGCAGAAACGGGAGTCCGAGATCCAGGGGCTTGAGAAAAAATACAATGATATGATCGAGCAGCAGCGCCAACAGCTTGAAGAAATTTCCGGGCTGACCACTGAAGGGGCAAAGGAGCTGC
Source organism: Desulfobacterales bacterium (assembly GCA_046543065.1). Classification (GTDB taxonomy): domain Bacteria; phylum Desulfobacterota; class Desulfobacteria; order Desulfobacterales; family Desulfosalsimonadaceae; genus M55B175. The sequence goes on from JBKHAE010000133.1 coordinate 6,345, forward strand.
TTCTCCAATCAATGGAGAATGAGGCCCGCCACGAAGGGGCCAAACTGGTCAAACGGATCACCGCGGAGGCCAAGGAAAACGCGGATAAAGAGGCCAAGAAAATCATGGCGTCTGCTATTCAAAGGTATGCCGGTGATTTCGTGGCAGAACGGACGGTTTCTGTGGTGCAGCTGCCGGATGATGAAATGAAGGGCCGGATCATCGGCCGGGAAGGCAGAAATATCCGCGCCCTTGAAGCCGCCACGGGCATTGATCTGATCATTGATGACACCCCTGAGGCGGTCATCTTATCCGGGTTCAATCCGGTGCGCCGGGAGGTGGCCCGTATCTCATTAACCCGTCTGATTGAGGACGGCCGGATTCATCCGGCGCGCATTGAGGATGTTGTCCAAAAGGTCAATCACGAGGTTGAAACCACCATCAAGGAAGCCGGGGACCAGGCGGCCTTTGATTTAGGGGTGCATGGGATCAGCAATGAACTGATCAAATATCTGGGCCGGCTGAAATACCGAACCAGTTATGCCCAGAATATGCTCCAGCATTCGGTTGAGGTGGGATTTTTATGCGGTGCCATGGCGGCAGAACTTGGCTTAAATGTCAAACTTGCCAAACGCATGGGGTTGCTTCACGATATCGGCAAAGCCATAGATCATGAGGTGGACGGCTCGCACGCAGAAATCGGCGCCCGCCTGGCTAAAAAATGCGGTGAATCTGCCAAAATAGTACATGCCATTGCCGCCCATCATGAGGAAGTGCCGCCGGAAACGGTCTATGATCTTCTGGTCCAGGCCGCGGACAGTCTGTCCGGCGCCCGCCCCGGCGCCCGCAAGGAGCTGTTGGAAAACTATATCAAGCGGCTGGAAGAGCTTGAAGGAATCGCCAATTCATTTAACGGGGTTTCCAATGCCTATGCCATTCAGGCTGGGCGGGAGTTGCGGGTCATCGTTGACGGCGGCAACATCTCGGATGAGGATGCCACGCTGATGAGCAAGGATATTGCCAAGAAAATCGAGGAGACGCTCACTTTTCCCGGTCAGATCAAGGTGACGGTCATCCGGGAGACCCGGGCGGTTGAATATGCGTATAAATAAGGGGCTGTGATGACTGTTCTGGATATTCTAAAAGAGCGCGGATTTGTAGAAAACACGACGCATGAGCAGGAGTTGACCGATCATTTTAATGCCGGTGAAGTTTCCTGTTATATCGGATTTGATCCAACCGCCCCCAGTCTGCATGTGGGGCATTTGCTCCCAGTGATGGGACTTGCCCATATGCAGCAAAGCGGTCATCGCCCGATTGCCCTGGTTGGGGGGGGCACCGGCTTGGTGGGGGACCCTAGCGGAAAAACAGAGATGCGCCAGCTCATGACAGTTGAGACGGCTGAGCAGAATGCGGCCGGCATTAAGCGGCAGCTGTCCCGTTTTATTGATTTTTCCAGGGGAAATGCCAAAATGGTCAATAATGCGGACTGGCTGGTGGGGCTGGAGTATATCCCGTTTCTGCGGGATATTGGACGGCATTTTTCCGTCAACCGCATGATCAAGGCGGAAAGCTACCGGGCCCGGCTCGAGTCAGAGGAGGGCCTCAACTTTATTGAATTCAACTATATGCTGCTTCAGGCCTATGATTTTTTGAAATTATTTGATGACCATGGCTGCCGCGTGCAAATGGGGGGCAATGACCAATGGGGCAATATAGTGGCTGGTATTGAACTGATCCGCCGGATGCGGCAGGAGGATGCCTACGGAATAACGTTTCCGCTGATTACCACAAGCAGCGGCGCCAAGATGGGAAAGACCGCTAAAGGGGCCATCTGGTTGGATGCGGAACGTACGACTCCTTATGAATATTATCAATACTGGGTCAATACGGATGACCGGGATGTGAAGCGCTTTTTATGTCTGTTTACCTTTTTGCCCATTGAAGAGATACGGGAAGTCGAGAAATTAAAGGATGCGGAGTTAAACAGTGCCAAAGCGGTTCTGGCCTATGAGGCCACCCGCCTCTGCCACGGCCGGAATGAGGCGGAAAAGGCTTTTAATGCGGCTGCAGCGGTTTTTGGCAACAGGACCATAGATGGTATTCTGCCGTCCAGTTTGATTCCCAGAGACAGTAAGCCAAAAGGGGTTGACAACTCCGTGCCTACTTCGGTATTTTCAGAATCCGATTTGGCGGCCGGAATCCCGGCGTTTAAACTTTATCAGCAGGTCGGTCTGGCCCAGTCCGCGAGTGCAGCCAGGCGGCTGATCGAACAAGGAGGCGCTTATATTAATGGCCAGCGGGTTGACACAACCGATTATCTGGTTACTTTAAGTAACGCAGCCTCTGATGAGATCATGCTTCGGGCGGGGAAAAAAAAATATCACAAAATTTCGATCACGAGATAGAATTCCTGTTGACAATTTGGAATTCATATAATACAAAATACTTTTCTTCAGGGAAACACATCCTTCCAAGTTTTTAAATCAAAAATGCTTGACTGATACATTCTTTTTATTATCATAGGGTGTAAAAGGGGAGTTGTTTTCTTTAAAAATTAGCCTTTGATCTTTGAAAACTAAATAGTGGTTAAGAAAAGAGCCGGGTC
>JBKHAE010000022.1:0-35996 GCA_046543065.1 Desulfobacterales bacterium
CAAGCTGTCTTTGGGGGTTGCTTAGGGTTTTTTTGTACCCGTGATAATCCCTGTTTAAATGAAAATGCGCCAGATCAAGGTATTGCTCTTTGTAAAACATTAGGGGACTAAACGTCCATCAATAAGCCGTACCGAAACCGACAGGAGATATAATAATGGAGAAACCGGGGCTGAAAATCGATTTGCATGTGCATTCGCAGTCATCCAGGCGGCCCTCGCAGTGGGTGCTTCAGAAATTAAACTGCCCGGAGAGTTTTACCAACCCGTTTAAGCTCTATGAAATCGCCAAGGCCAGGGGAATGGATTTTGTTACCATTACCGATCACAATACCCTTGCGGGCGCCTTAGAGATTGCCCACTTAAGGGATACGTTCGTGAGCGAGGAAATCACCACCTATTTCCCGGAGGACAACTGCAAACTTCATGTGCTGGCGCTCAATATCACCGAAGCCCAGCATGAAGATATTACGCGGCTTCGTAAGAATGTATATGAGCTGGCCGGCTATCTGAACAAGACCGGGATTGTCCACATTCTGGCGCATCCGTTTTATGACATGAATCATAAGCTGACGATTGATTATTTTGAAAAACTTCTGCTGCTGTTTAAAAATTTCGAGTTAAACGGCTCCAGGGACGACTATCAGAACCAGGTACTGGCCGCCATTATCAAGGGCATTACCCGGCATGACATTGAATTGCTGGCGGACAAACACAACATGACCCCCTATGGGAAAAATTCCTGGCAGAAAAACCTGACCGGCGGCTCAGATGACCATTCCTCCCTTAATATCGCCCGGATGCATACCTGTGTCCCCGGGGCGGCAACCCTGCCGGAATTTTTTTCAGGACTTGAAACCGGACGCGCCGAGGTTGAAGGATCAGCGGCCACCCCCAAAACCCTGGCGCACAATCTATACGGGATCGCCTATCAATTCTACAAATCCCAATTCAAACTCGAACGATATGTGCATAAAGACAGGCTGCTTCGATTTGTTGATTGTGCCCTGACCATACCTGATGAAACCGAAAACAAAGGGATTTTAACCCGGCTGCAGGATTTTTTGATCTCCCGGCGGCCGTCGATTTCCTTTCTGCATGAACAGAATCCGGGCCTTATTGATATGATCCAGAAAAAAGGGCACACACTCCTTGCGAAAAGTTCCCGGATGCAGTGGATAACAAAGCACCCCCGGGATATGAAAATGGATAAAGAGGATGACTGGTTCCGGTTCGTCAATGATATCTCAGAATCCCTGATCCATAATGTCGGCGATAATATTCTGGAGAATTTTTCAAAGGCCAGGCTCTTTAATATCTTCCAGACCATCGGGGCCGCCGGCTCTGTTTATTCCCTGCTGGCGCCCTATTTTCTGGCCTTTCGTCTGTTTACCAAGGACCGGAAATTTGCGGAAAAATGCCATACCCATTGTCTCGGCAGGGCGCCCGGGATTAACCCGGATAACTGCCGGATGGCCGTTTTTACGGATACGCTCTATGAAACCAACGGGGTCGCCCATACCATCCGGATGATGCTGGATGCGGCGCAGAAAAATAATAAATCTCTCTCCGTACTTACCTGCGGCCCAAAACAGCAGTTGGCGGGGCAGGTCAATTTCGCACCGATCGGCGCTTATGAATTGCCGGAATACCCGCAATTAAAAATGTATTATCCGCCGATTCTGCAGATGATGGATTATTGCTACCAAAATAATTTCACGCACATTCATTCCTCAACACCCGGCCCGGTGGGACTTGCCGGACTGGCCATCGCCAAAATACTTGAAATTCCATTTTACGGGACCTATCACACGGCATTTCCCCAGTATGTATCGAAAATCACCGGGGATGAGGACCTTGCAGAAATGATGTGGAAGCTGATGAGCTGGTTTTATAACCAGATGGACATGGTTTATGTGCCCTCCCGGGAAACCGGAAAGGAGCTCATCAAAAAAGGGATTCCGGAATCCAAAATCTGTCTTTACCCGCGAGGGATCGACATCCAGCGGTTCCATCCCGCCAAACGAAACGGCTTCTGGAAAAGCAATTACCAATTAACCGACCAGGAGTTAAAGCTTTTATATGTCGGCCGCATATCCAGGGAAAAAAATCTGGAGATTCTGGTACAGGCGTTCAGGCAGATTGAAAAGCAGGTCCCCAATGTCCGGCTGATTCTTGTGGGCGACGGCCCGTATCGAAAAGAGATGGAAAAGGAACTCAAGGGCTCCCGGGCGATGTTTACCGGCGAACTCACCGGGGAAGCCCTGGCCCGGGCCTATGCGTCAAGCGATGTGTTTGTTTTCCCCTCTTCCACGGACACCTTCGGCAACGTGGTTTTGGAGGCCCAGGCATCCGGGATTCCGGTCATCGTGACAGACCAGGGCGGCCCCAGGGAAAATTTAAAAGCCCCGCAATCCGGGCTCATTGTGCCGGCAGGTAATGCCCGGGCGCTCTCTGATGCAATCATCCAGCTCTGCAGCGATCCTCTGCAGCTTGACCGGATGAAGGCGGCTGCCCGCAAATATATGGAAAACCGCTCATTTGACCGCGCATTTTTGCAGACATGGGAGCTGTATAAAAAAAATACGCCAACAGAAAAAGCCATCGCAAAAAGCAATTCATTTGAACAAATTCTGGATCTGGCTTCCTGATATGGAAAATCTTCTAAAATCTTTTGACAAATTCAACGACTGGTTTTTTCAGCACGTCCACGGCCACCACTTGATCTATAACACCTGCTGGGAAGACCCCTGGGTTGATCGCCAGTTATTGAACCTAACGCCTGACAGCCGGGCGGTGATGATTACGAGCGCCGGCTGCAATGCCCTGGACTATCTGCTGGACGCACCGGCAGAGATTCATTCAATTGACGTCAATCCCCGCCAGAATGCCCTGCTGGAATTAAAGCGCACCCTGATCCAGCATGGCAGTTATGAAGACTTTTATCGCATGTTCGGAAACGGCGTGCATGAAAATTATCGCACCATATACGAAAATTTGCGGCATCACCTGCCCCGGTATGCCCGGGACTTCTGGTGTCGCAACATCGCTTACTTCAACCAAAAAAAGAAATTCCGAAAATCATTTTATCATCACGGCACATCGGGTTTGCTGGCCTGGTGCCTGAGGGGTTACCTGTATCACCTCAAGAAAAAGGCCCGCCCTTATCTTACTGATCTGCTTTCCGCCAAAAATCTTCAGGAGCAGAGAATCATCTATAAAAAGATAGAAACCCTGCTGTGGGACCGGCTCAACTCATGGCTGCTGCAGCGGCCGGCATTCATGTCCATGGCGGGGGTGCCCAGGGCTCAGATCCGGCTGATCAAAGAAAACTATCCCGGCGGATTGAGCTGCTATATCAAGGACAAACTAAGGCATGTGTTCACCGAAGTGCCGATGCAGTCAAACTATTTCTGGCGGGTCTATCTCACCGGTAATTATTCTCCCGGCTGCTGTCCGAATTATCTGAAAGAAGAAAATTTCAATCGCTTACGGGATAACATTCATAAAATAAAAACGTATAACACCACTTTGACGCATTTTTTAGAAACCCGTCCGGGAAAATTCACACACTTTATCCTGCTTGATCACCAGGACTGGATGGCCGGGCATTCACCTGAGGAGTTGATGGCCGAATGGGAACTGATATTAAAAAACAGTCAGCCGAAAACAAAAATTTTATTCCGGTCCGCTGGCATCGATCACAGCTTTCTTCCCCCTCAAGCCAAATCCGCTTTGCAGTTCAGGCCAGAGTTAAGCGAGCCGCTTCACCGGCAGGACCGGGTGGGTACCTATGGCAGCCTTCACTTTGCCGAAGTCCTCGGGTAAAGGGTATCCGCCAAATGACCGCCGCATTGCAAAAATATTATAGGATTCATTCAAAAATATATGACGCTACCCGCTGGACGTTTCTTTTTGGTAGAAATCAATTGATTCAAGCAATCGGCGAATCCTGTGCCCCCGGAAGGATTCTTGAAATCGGCTGCGGCACCGGCAAAAACCTGGCTGCCTTGTCCCGTTTGTTTCCAACTGCACAGATCACCGGGGTGGACCTGTCAAATGAAATGCTGTCTGTGGCCCGGAAACAATTGGGGGAAAACAATCACCGGGTCCACCTGATCAATGCAGCCTATGACCTCCCGATAGACCCGGTGCATCCCTTTGACCTGATTGTTTTCTCCTATACACTCTCTATGATCAACCCGGGCTGGAGCCATGCCATAAGCTGTGCGACCGCTGACCTCGCCCCCAACGGCATTATTGCAGCCGTGGACTTCCATGACACAGCGCTTGAAATTTTTAAAACATGGATGCAGGTCAATCATGTGCGAATGGAAAGCCACCTGCTGCCGGAATTGTCGCTGAACTTTCAGCCTGAAACGCTTGAAATCCAGGTTGCATATGGCGGATTATGGAAGTATTTTATTTATATTGGCAGGAAGGTATGAGGGTATTTTCCGAAACCGGCCGGCAAAAAAGGAGTGAAATAATGCTGCCCAACATAAACCATATCCTTTACGCCACGGACCTTTCCGGCAGCGCCCGAAAGGTAATGGAGTATGCGGTTGCCCTGGCTGACGCATTTGAGGCCTCCCTTTCAATCATTCATGTCATAAAAGAGACATCAGCCAATGCAGAACTTCTCATGGCCGCTTTCCTGGGATATCAAAACAAGGCGGACCTGAAGCAAAAAAGCCAGGGGCAGGTCACAATGGAAATCAAAAACCGATTGCGTCAGATATGCGATGAACTCGGCTGCCAGTTGCCAGCCTGCCGGTTCAAGCTTGCCGAGGTCATTGTGGAGGTCGGCCATCCCTTGGATATTATTCTGAGCCAAGCCAAAAGAGGTCCTTACGATGTCCTGGTGATTGGGCGCCATGATTACAGGCTGATTGAAGGTGCTATAAGGGGGCATTCGACAAGGGGCCTTCTTCGGGATTGCCCCATCCCGGTTTTTTTGGTGCCAATCTCTCATCGCCAGGAACCGGACATCTAAATAGAATAGAATGTCATCATTGATTTAATCCTCACTCAGGATTTCTCATCAGAAGTCAAGCATTAGCCGGAAACAGGTTTGTGGCATCGGAATTCATTTGAAAACTTCGAAACCCGATAATAAAAAAATACGAACATGGCCGCTCTTAAAAATTTAAAAAGATTTTGTCACACAATTGTAACTTGACAATTTTATAAATAGGCTTAATTATTAGTTATATTGGTAATTGTTTTTCTTAAAATAGGGGGACGTCATGTTCAATTTTCTTCGAAACGGTGGCATTGGGTACGGCATTGCAATCGGCGTCGGGGCTGCCATTTTGGTTCCTGTTGCCGCAAAAGTTATTGCCAGCGTCGGAAAACCACTGCTCAAAGAATCCATCAAGGGCGGTCTTTATCTGGTTGATAAGGGAAAAGTCGTTGCGGCCGAAACACGCGAAACTTTCGAGGATTTAACCGCAGAAGCCAAATCCGAGTTGTCAGAATCCAAAAAAGCCGCTGAAGCAGCCAAGAAATCCACTGCTACAGCCAGCAAAAAAGCCTCATAATTCGTTTTCAAGAATATTTTTGTTTTTTGCGAACCGGCAAAAATACAACCCTATATCTGCGCCTATACTTCAGTAAACGCACAACCAATCGAAATATCAAGTTAACAGGCGATACTAATGGGTCTTCCAATTGGAAAAATCGTTCACTTTACAAGTGGCCGGATAAGAATTCGGATGCCGGAAAAGAAGAATGACCAAGGTTTTTTTGAGTCTTTGGAAAAATCCCTGAAAAAAATTCCGGAGATGAAGACAATCCGTTCCAACCCTATAACTGCAAGCCTGCTGGTTGAAGGGGATTTTACAGATGCCAGACAAGTCACCGATCTTTTAGAATCAAAAAAGCTTTTTCAGCTGGACATACCCAAAGCAGACGGCACGCCGCTCAGGCAAAAGGTTTACCAAGCGTTTACCGCCAGCAACAAATTTGCCAAAGAACGCAGCCGGGGTGAACTCGACCTGCCGATTCTGATTTTCCTAATGCTGGTGGGTACCGGCATTTACCAGTTGATGCGCTCGGAAGTTAAGCTTCCGCCCTGGTACACAGCTTTCTGGTATGCCCTCGGGATTTTTACCAAGTCCTTGATGGACATCGATGCCATTGATGATAATGGCGGTGAATAACCGTTATGAAGAACGCCGCCCCTCATCCTTTGCCATCCGAATTTTCAGTCCATACGGTCCACAGCAGGGTGCCCGGCCGGGGACGGTTCCGGATCTACGGATTAAAGACGGCGCCTGCGCTGAAGTCACAACTTGAACAAGCCCTTTCCAAGCAAAAGGATATTTCACACGTATCTGTTTGCATCGCCACCGGTAAAGCTCTTGTCTGCTTTGATGAAAAAATTTCTCATGACAAGATAGCCGACCGGATATTTCAGATATTGCATCCAAATGCCTCCACCATTCCGTTTACCACCAATCCCTCAGCCATTGCCGCGGGCGAAGAGGAAACACACCCGCCCGATCCGCAGGCTTTTGCCACCTTGGAGGATTGGCATCGCCGGAGCATCTCCCGAACAATGGAAATACTTGGTTCCGATGCCTCGGCCGGGTTATCGAATGATTCAGCCGCAGGCAGGCTGCAGTTATATGGCCGCAATATCCTGCCTCAGCAGCGCGAACGAACCGGATTGGGCATCTTTGTCGACCAGTTTAAATCTTTGCCGGTCGGACTCCTGGGTGCGGCGGCCGGACTCTCTTTAGCCTTGGGCGCGATTCTGGATGCTGCGGTTATCGTGGGTGTCCTTGGCGTTAATTCGGTTATCGGGCTTGCCTCGGAACGACAATCCGAAAAAACTATTCAGGCCTTGCAGAAAATCGTTCCCCCGCCGGTTCGGGTGATCAGAAATGCAAAATCCGTCAAAATCGCCTCAGAAACCGTTGTGCCCGGCGACATCCTGGATTTAAAACCCGGTACTTATGTTGCAGCCGATTCCCGCATTATTGAAGCATCATCCCTCACCATAGATGAATCAAGCATCACCGGGGAAAGCATGCCCGTGGAAAAGTCCGCCAAGGCGCTAAAGAAAAAAGCCCTGCCGATATCAGAGCGAAAAAACATGGCCTTCATGGGTTCAGTGGTCACCGGTGGATGGGGAAAAGCGGTCGTAGTGGCCACCGGGCCAAACACGGCATTCGGCCAGTACCAGGCACTTCTGCAGGGCACCACTCCGCCAAAGCCGCCGATTGAAATAAAGCTGGACCATACCGGCAACCAGCTGGTGAAGCTCTGGGGCGGGGTCTGTGCCGGAGTATTCGGTATCGGCCTTTTAAGGGGATTTAATCTCCTGAATATCCTGCGGGTCTCGGTTTCCCTGGCCGCAGCCGCTGTGCCGGAGGGTCTGCCAGCAGCCGCCACCACGACATTTGCGCTGGGCATGAATAAAATGCGTGAATACGGTATTCTGATCCGGCATTTGCCGGCTGTGGAGACCCTTGGGGCGGTGCAAACCATCTGCCTGGATAAAACCGGCACCATTACCCAGAACCGGATGACCCTGGTTGAGGTCTATACCGGCCAAAAACGGCTGGATCTTGAAAATGGTCGGCTTTACTTCGCGGGAGAACCCGTTTCGTCCGGAATGATATCGGAGCTTGACCAGCTCTTAACTGTGGGATTTCTCTGCAGTCAGGTCAAAATTAACGGCAATAATGAAAATTGTGATCCTGAGCTGGTCGGCTCCCCCACGGAAAACGCCCTGGTGCATGCAGCGCTTATGCATCATATGGATGTCAAATCCATTCGCAGGCAGCACAAGCTTTTGGAGGTCAACCATCGGTCTGAAAAACGACCGATCATGAGCACCATTCACACGGCTCCGGATGATAAATTTCTGCATGCGGTCAAGGGCAGTCCCTTGGACGTACTTGATATGTGCGGCTTTCAAATGGTTGATGGTGAAGCTCTGCCGCTGACAACCGAGGATCGTAAAACCATAAAAGCTGAGAACAACCGGATGGCCGGAAAGGCCTACCGTGTCCTCGGGGCGGCGGTTCGAACTGTTGAGAACTTAAAGCAAGCCCGGGCAGCCAACGGGTATGTGTGGCTGGGATTAATCGCCATGCGGGATCCGCTCCGGCAAAACGTCAAGGCGGCCATAAACGCCTTTCACCAGGCCGGTATTCAAACGGTCATGATTACCGGGGACCAACCATTGACCGCGGAAGCCGTGGCCCGTGAACTTGATTTGAGCAGCGGCCGGCCGCTCAAATTAATGGATGTCGAAGAAATGGCGGGAGCCACGCCGGAAGAATTAAAGGAGCGAGCCGCTGAGGTCCATGTGTACTCCAGGGTCAGCCCGGCGCACAAGCTCAAAATCGTTCAGGCCATTCAGGCAAGCGGCAAAGTCGTGGCCATGACCGGCGACGGGATCAATGATGCGCCCGCGCTCAAAGCGGCGGACGTGGGCATCGCCATGGGCCGGGACGGCGCGGACGCTGCCCGGGATGTGGCGGATGTGGTGCTTGCAAAGGACGATTTGGATACAATCATCCAGTCGGTCCGGCACGGCCGCACCACGTATGCCAATATCAAAAAATCCGTTCATTTCTTTTTGTCCACGAATTTTACCGAGATCATGCTCGTGGCTGCATCCATGGGAATTGGGCTGGGCTCCCCGCTAACCGCCATGCAGCTTCTCTGGATCAATGTGATCTCGGATATTTTCCCGGGCCTGGCGCTCTCCCTTGAGCCGCCGGACACTGATGTGCTTGAGCACCCGCCCCGCCCCTATGATGAGCCCATATTCAGCCGATCTGATTATGGCACCATGATGCGGGAATCCGGCGTGATCACGGGAACCGCCATGGGCGCTTACGGGTATGGGCTGCTGACATACGGATTTGGCGGCGCCCAGGCCTCAGCCCTTGCCTTTCACAGCCTCACCCTGGGCCAGCTCCTGCATGCTTTCAGCTGCCGGACGGAGAATCAAACTGTTTTATCCAGTTACCGGCGCCCCGGAAACAACTGGCTTAATCTCGCGGTTTTCGGGTCCATCGGGCTGCACCTGGGCACCATGTTCGTCCCGGGCATCCGAAACTTCCTGCAGCTGACCCCCCTCAGGCCGGTCGACACGGCTATTGTTTTCGGCGCCGCCCTGCTCTCATTGACGGGCAATGAGACAATTAAGAGTCTCCTCCACTCCAAAACACCCGCCCGGATTGCCCGCAAGCGGCTTATCAGTAACTTCGATTTCACGGTTCACAGTTCACAGTTCACAGTTTAAGGTTTAAAAGACTCAGCGCTTTTGGCTTTGGAAAAAGCTTATAAAAAAGGGCAATTTCCTTTAAGTCCCCCTTTATTGCAAAGGGGGTTTAGGGGGATTTGTCATCATGGCTCAATACAAATCCCCCCAATCCCCCCTTTTTCAAAGGGGGGTCAGGTGGTGTGGCCTTTTTCAAAGTGGGGATGCGGCACAGCGCAAGACTTAAAGTTTAAAAAAAACTCAGTGCCTTGGCGCCCTAGTGCCTTTACCCGATAGCAAAAGTTACTTTTATGCTCGGTTCCGGGCAAACGGCCCGGATATTTGAAGTTTAATAAATTGCCATAAGGCGCGGGAAATATTTTCCTTCTTACTATACCAATTATTCGATATCGTTGGATTGTTTTCAGAAACGGGCTGGCCTTCTGCGCTATCGTCTTTCCCGTATCCGCCGTATAAGAGAGGTGGTGGATTTGTCGGGCAGAAGATTTACGAGCCGCACCTGCCCGCCGTATGATTCGACATCTTCTTTACCCACCACTTGGTCAATGGTGTAGTCCGAACCTTTTGCCAGGACATCAGGTTTTATTGTCCTGATCAGCTCCAAGGGGGTTTCCTGGTCAAAAAGCACAACTGCGTTTACGCAGTCCAGGGCCGCCACTATTGCCGCTCTCTCCTGCTGCGGAATCAGGGGGCGGTCTGCTCCCTTGTTTAGTGCGCGGATGGAATCGTCCGTGTTGATCCCCACCACCAGTACGTCACCAAGAGAGGCGGCCTGGTTTAAAATGTGGAGGTGTCCGGCATGCAGAAGGTCAAAACAGCCGTTGGTAAATACAATTTTTTTCCGCTGCAGACGCCACAGGCGCAGGCGCTGCTCAAGCATCCGAGGGTCAAGGATCTTGTCATGAGCGCTCGGTGACAGAGCCTCGATTAGTTCCGCCGGTTCTACCACGGCCGTGCCTGCTTTGCCGACGGCTATTCCAGCCGCTGCATTCGATATAAGAGCCGCCGTATGCAGATCCGCACCATTTGCCATGCACAGTGCCAGCGCGGCCATGACCGTGTCCCCGGCGCCTGTTACATCATAGACCTCCCGTGCAGAGGCCTCGATCCGCTGGAGGCCTCCTTCGGATGTCCACAGGCCCATGCCGGCTTCGCCCATTGTTACAAGTACGGCATCAATACCCGAGTTTCGGCAAAGAACTGATGCAGCCGATGCCATGGAGTCGTCATCATCTGCGGAAAACCGCTTATCAGCTACTTCCCGGAATTCCTTTAAGTTCGGGGTGATCACTGCTGCACCCCTGTATTTCAAGAAATTTTTTGATTTTGGGTCTACTGCTACAGAGGCATGGTTTGCGCTGGCCCTGGAAATGATATTTTTAATCAGCGAACCTGTCAGCACGCCCTTTGCATAATCACTTATCACCACCGCATCCGGGGGCTCTGCATCGCTAAGCGCTTCCAGGATGCTGTTTTCTGTCTGAAAGCTTATTTCATGGGTCCGCTCCCAGTCAAGCCTTATCATCTGCTGTCCGCGGCACAAGACTCTGAGCTTGCGTATAGTGGGCCTGTCTTCAGCGGTGCAGACCGCATCCGTCCTTATTTCCCGACTTTTGCAGAGATCCCGGAAAATTTCCCCTGCATCGTCTTTGCCAATCACTCCCGCAAGTGTCACATTAATTCCCAGCGCAGCCAGGCCGTTTGCCACGTTTGCCGCGCCGCCCAGCCTGCTGAATTCCCTTGATACGTTTACCACCTGCACCGGGGCTTCAGGTGAGATTCTTTCAATCCCGCCTTCTATGTACTGATCCAGCAGCAGGTCCCCTATAACCCATACATGTCTGGCTTCTGCATTTTTAAGGTATTCCGCAAGAGTTTTCGAAAGCACTGGTGTTTTCTGCATCTTCTCTCTGCCTGTTATCCGGTGATTTCCGCCTCGATTGCTTCTGCCAGCGCGTGCAGGCAGATCTCGTGTATTTCCTGGATTCTGGCTGTACGCGAGCTCTGGGAAGCAAATACTATATCAGCCATTTCTCCAAGACGACCGCCGCCTTTTCCTGTAAAAGCGATGATCTTCATGCCGAGTTCCCGGGCTGCTGCTGCTGCGTGAACTATGTTTGAAGAACTGCCGCTGGTGCTTATGGCCACCAGAATGTCTCCAGGGCTGCCTATGGCCCGTACCTGCCTGGTAAATATTTCCTCAAAGCCGTAGTCGTTGCCTATGGCCGTAATCGCGGATGTATCCGTGGACAGGGCTATTGCGGCAAGCGGTCCTCTTTCCCTTTCATACCTGCCAACCAGTTCCGCAGCAAAATGCTGGGCATCGGCTGCGCTTCCCCCGTTGCCGCACACAAGTATCCTGCCCCTGCCGGCAAGGGCTGTTGTGCAGGTTCTTGCCGCATCTGCGAAGCTGTTTTCAAACGTATCGAGTGAGTCTCTCAGGGCTTTTATGTGTTCTTCTGCTATATCCGTAAAGCTTCTCATCTTAATCTATTCCTGTTCTTTTATAAGGACTCTACTAGCTGTGAAGAGGTCATCGAAAACAGCAATTCTTTCCGGGGCTATTCCCGTTATCGCGCCTTTTTTTAAATCCGCTTCCGTGGTCGGGCCGTGTCCCGTGCGCACCAGGATTGAGTCTATTCCTGCGGCCGCAGCGGCCTGAAGGTCCTTGGCCGAGTCTCCTATAAAAATTGTTTGCGATCTCGGAATTCCGCTCTTCCTTATCGCCTCTTCCAGAAGTCCGGGCAGCGGTTTTCGGCAGCTGCAACCCTGGCCCGGAGCATGCGGGCAGTAATGGATGCCTGCAAAGCGTACACCCAGCTCTGAAGCTTCCTTTTTCATTTTCCCGTGTATTTGCTGAAGCCTGGCTTCATCAATCAGGCCCCTGCCAACGCAACTCTGATTGGTGGCAATGGATATTTCAATGCCTGCCTTAACAAGTATTGCCAATGCTTCAAGGGCGCCTGGAAGCCACGTCCAGTGCTCAGGAGAAAGAACATATCCGCCCGGGGCCTCCTCGTTTATTACCCCGTCGCGGTCCAGGATTGCATGTATTATTCTTTGCCCGGCCTGCAAAAGAGCCCTTCGATTTAATTCTGCATGGAGTCAAGCCATTTTAGATATTCGGAGACTCCCTGCTTTACAGTTCTGAATTCCAGGCAGCAGCCTGCTTCCCTTAGCTTGGAAAGGTCGGCTTGCGTATAACTTTGGTATTTCCCGGTAAGATTTTCGGGAAACGGGATGTATTCAATTTCCCCGAACCCGTGATAGCTGATTACAGCTTGTGCCATTTCGTTAAATGTCTGGCTGCTGCCGGTGCCCGCATTGAAGATACCGGAAACCTCAGGGTTGTCCATGAACCACAGTGTCAGTTCTGCTGCATCTGATACGTATATAAAATCGCGCTGCTGTTCGCCTGACTGATAGCCTCCTGAGCCCTCAAAAAGCCTGATTCTGCCGTTTGCGCGGTTCTGGTTGTAAAAATGGTACGCTACGCTTGCCATTGAGCCCTTGTGCAATTCTCTCGGCCCGTATACGTTAAAATATCTGAGACCGACTATCTGGCTTGCGTACTCATGAAAAATCCTCCGCACATACTGGTCAAACAGGAGTTTGGAATATCCGTAGATGTTCAGGGGTTTTTCAAATTCCGGCTTTTCAGCGAAGCTGTGCGCCCCCCCGTAGGTGGCTGCAGAAGAGGCATAAATAAAAGGGATCTTGTGGTCTGTGCAGGCATGCAGAAGCTTTTTTGAATACGTGAAGTTGTTTTCCATCATGTATCTGCCATTCCACTCCGTTGTATCAGAACATGCCCCCAGGTGAAATACCCCATTGACCCCTGCAAATGGAAAGGACCGGTTTTCCACGGCGGACAGGAACTCTTGCTTGTCCAGATAGTCTTTTATCTGAAGATCTGCCAGATTTTTGAACTTGATTCCGTTTTTCAGGTTATCCACCACTGTGATGTCGGTGATTCCTCGCTGGTTTAAGGCTTCTATCAGGTTGCTGCCTATGAATCCGGACCCTCCGGTTACGATGATCATTCTGCTCCTCTTTATACTTTTAACATCTTGAGATTATTAAACTTTAAAAAAATATCGGTTTCTATGATATTCTTTTTTAACTAGACAGTCAAAAGTTTTAATAGACAAACAAAAAAACCCCCTGCTTATTTAAAAACAGAGGGTGACATATAAGGAATTATATTTGGGGGCTATATCAATACGGATAAAAACGAGAGGCCGGAGCCTTTCAGGGCCGTATCCACCATTACGCTCAAAGCGGCCCGTCCCACATATTTGCCGGCCCTGTTAAAGGACTCATTCAGATG
Organism: Desulfobacterales bacterium; assembly: GCA_046543065.1. Taxonomy (GTDB): domain Bacteria; phylum Desulfobacterota; class Desulfobacteria; order Desulfobacterales; family Desulfosalsimonadaceae; genus M55B175. Next base: position 13,575 of record JBKHAE010000022.1, read on the forward strand.
GGTATCCAGCGTTGCCGCCTGCCTCAAATCAACGTACTGGCAATCCTCAAAAATCTGAAGAATCCGCTCGGGCGATAAAATATCCGGATCATACCTCACGGTCAGGCTGCCGGTTAATGCGTTTGCGGAAACCTGCTTGATTCCGGAAGCATCCTTAAAACAATTCCGGGCCTCATCCAATAGCGGCGGATTATCTCTAAACATCGGATTTCTGACCCGAAGCCGGCCGGGAATATGATGAATATAATGCGCCATTCCTTTATTTCTCCTATCTTTCGAAGGTCTATCTCTGGCTAACATACATTAATCATCAATTACCGGATAATTGTTACAAATCGGTTAAGGGTATATTGTTTTTTGGTTTCAAAGAGGCGGTCAAAACCCACAAAAACGCTTTAAATTTTCAATTTCGTCCGCTGATAAATAGCGCCACTGCCCGGCTTGCAAATCCCCGAGATGTAATGTCGCCATGCGAACGCGGTGCAGATGAACCACCTCGTTATTCCGGGTTTCTACCATACGGCGGATCTGCCGGTTTCTTCCCTCTTGCAGGATAATCCGAAATTCGTAACTGCCCTGCCGGTTGATTACGGCCGGCCGTGTGAGCTTTCCATCCAATTCAACACCCCCCGCCAGGGCGGCCAGATCAGCGTCTGAAACCGGTTTTTGGGTCTTTACCGCGTATTCTTTCTCATGGTCAAAAGACGGATGGGTCAGATGATAATGAAGGCGCCCATTGTTGGTTAAAAGCAGAAGCCCGGTGGAGTCTTTATCCAGCCGGCCCACCGGATAGATACGATGGGGAACATCGATTAGATCGAGCACGATTTTGCGTTTGGCATGCCGGCAGCTGCTGATGTAGCCTGCAGGTTTATTCAGCATGATGTATATATGAGGCATCGCGGAAGTGACAGCACGGCCTGAGACTTCGACAACATCCTTATCCGGATCAATCTTAACCCCCATCTGAGTGATAACCCGGCCATTGACCTTGACTTTACCCTCATGGATATAGGCCTCTGCCTTTCGTCTGGAACATACCCCGGCTTCTGACAAAAATTTCTGTAGACGAATCATTTCATTCATTGTGTTTTGCCTCAGTTCAAACGGGCCGCCCGCGTTAACGCCAATTTTCGACATAATTCAATAACTCTGCGGCATTCGCTTGCCATATGCAAGCCTTCTTACACTTCATGACAATTCTATGACAAACCCCTATGCCTTAAAAATATGAAAAATGCCGGAAAATTATAAATTGTGACAAATTGATGACCAAAATTCATGCGTTTGTCACAAAAAAGTAACACTTTCTTAACAGTAACAGAATAATACCCCAAAGTGGCATGATTTTCGAGCCTTAACGCATGTTACGAAACAATGACCCGGCGCAACCCAATTTTAACAAAAGATCGGGAGGTATTAACATGAAATTTCAATCAGCATTTAAATGGGTATTTATTTGTATTTTGATTGGCGGGCTGCTGGCCCCTTTTTCAGCCGCCGCCCGGGTCAATCTGCCGGATTTTATTGAAAGCATGGACATTACGGGCGATCTTCGGGTCAGATATGATTATCAGGACCTGGATGAAGCAGCGGACAATGATCCCAAGGACCGGCTGCGGCTCCGCTTCCGCATGGGCCTGGCCTGGCATAACCCGGCGGAGAACTGGAAAATCGCCGCAGGCCTGGCAACGGGCGGCGCCTCCGGCAATACCACCAACGCCACTTTTTCAAACGATGAAATTTTTGAAACCGGCGATATCCGCCTGGATTATGCGTATGCAGAACATTCCCTCAAAAATTTTACCTTTATTGCCGGCCAGCACAAAAACACCTTCTATTCCTCCATGGCGCTATGGGACCCGGATGTACGGCCGGCCGGATTTGCGGCAAGACTTGACCTGGAACCGGTTTTTGTCAATGCCGGCTATTTTCAGGTCCGATACGTGGATGCTGACATTGCCGAGATGAATGCATTGCAGATCGGCGTGGAAACAAACAATTTTTTAGGGGCGCTGGCGGTGTATGACGTGCATGACACGGATGAAATCCTGGCTGACGTGACAGGCCTGGGCAAAGATTACGAGTACCGGATTGTTGACTTCTATACCGGCGGGCATTTCAAGCTGGGAACCATGAGCGTCTCACCCCATGCCCAGATTTTCTATAACTTCGGGGCGGATGGGGATGCCGGCGAAGGGGCATTGGGCGGCGACCTTGACCCGGAAGATGAAAATCTCGCCTGGCTCGTTGGGGTTAAAACCAAAATCGACCGATACAGCTTCGGGATTGAATACACGGAAATCGGGGCTGATGCCTGCGTTCAGGATATAAAGGACAGCGATTTCGGCTCTGGGCTTGCCTCCACCGATGTCAAAGGCTTTAAGATCGGGGTCGGCTATAAGGTCACCAGGCACTGCGAATTCAAGACCACCGGATTTTTCTATGAAGCCCTGGAGCGCGACCTTGACCAGGACGTACAGCGCTACCAGATTGATCTGAAATACAAGTTCTGATGGCCTGAAAAAAAGCTGAAGCTTTGCGCTGCGGCGGCATTATTACAGCAATAAACAGGGCTTGGGAAATTTGGGATTGGGGGATTTAAGTTTTAAAAGGCTGAAAAATCCCCCTAAATCCCCCTTTGAAAGGGGGACTTAAAGGAAATGTCCATTTTATAAGCCTTTTCCAAAATTGATGGCTTCGTAAAAAGTCCAATATCTGCGTTGCGCTGCATCCCTCGGAATTTCACGTACGCCTATGTACGCTGCATTCCTCGGGATTTGCGTCGCCTTGATCTTGAACTTTTTACTTTGCCATCTCAAAAAGTTGAGTTTTTGAACTTTGAACTGTGAACTGTGAACTTTGACTAGTGTGCCGGATATCAGGTCCGGTAATCCGCGTTGATTTTGACATAATCAATGGAAAAATCGCAGGTCCAGACGGTGGCTGTGCCTGTGCCGTGATTGAGATCAATGGTGATCCGGAATTCCGGCCGCCGGATTGTCTGCGTGGCCTGGGCTTCCGCGGTATCCCCGGCCCATTCCCCTTTTTGCACAATTTTGACCGCGTCAAAATAGATATCTATCGATGCTGGCAGTATGTCCGCGCCTGAGCGGCCGACAGCCGCCATGATACGCCCCCAGTTGGCATCCTCGCCGAAAATTGCGGTCTTTACCAGGCTGGAATTGGCCACTGTGTCCGCCGCCGCTTTTGCATCCCTGTCAGAGGCCGCCCCCCTGACCTCAATCTCCACGAACTTGGTCGCCCCCTCCCCGTCCTTGACAATCATTTTGGCCAGACTTGTGAGAACTTCATTTAAGGCGGCTTGAAACTGATCCGCGGTTTCTGCCGCATCAATAAAGATCCCGGCGGCGCCCCCGGCCAGCAGCAGAACCGTGTCATTGGTGCTGGTGTCCCCGTCAATGGTGATCCGGTTAAACGACTGCGCATTGGCGGTTTTAAGCATTTTCCCGAGGGTTTCCGGGGAGGCTGCGGCATCCGTTACCACAAAGCAGAGCATGGTGGCCATGTCCGGCCGGATCATGCCCGCGCCCTTGGCCACGCCGGTTATGGTGCAGGTTTGCCCTCCTAGCCGGATATGCCGGGTCACGACCTTGGGCACCGTATCCGTGGTCATCATGGCCTGGGCCAAATCCGGCCAGCCGTCGGCTGATAGACCGGCGGCCAATTCGGGCATCGCGGATTCGACGGCATCCATATTCAAAAGCTTTCCAATCACCCCGGTGGAAGCCACCAGAACGGATTCTTCCGGAATCTCCAAAGCCTCGGCTGCCATTTTGGCCGTAGCCTTGGCATCTGCCATGCCCTGGTTTCCGGTACAGCAGTTGGCGTTTCCGGAGTTTACCACCACGGCCCGGCAGCGGCCGGCCTTAATGCGCTCCTGGGTAAGTGTCACCGGTGCCGCCTTTACCTGATTGGTTGTAAACACACCGGCCACCGCGGCATCGGTTTCTGAATAGATCAGGCCGAGATCAAGCGCCCCGTTTTTTTTGAGCCCGGACGCCACTGCGCCGGTCTTGAACCCGTTTACCATTGTCTGCTCCGCTTGTTTGTTGTGGTTGAATTAATTTCCGGATTTTGGCATCTTAACTCAAAACTTAAGACCCGGAACATTTCAGAGTAAGAGTAAGAGTAAGAGTAAGAGTAAGACGGAAAAACCTTATACCTTAAACCCTAAACCCTAAACCTTAGACCCTAAACCCTAACACCTTGAACTTCAAACTCACCATCGAATACGACGGCACCGGCTACCACGGCTGGCAGCGGCAGAAAAACGCCCGGACCATCCAGGAGACCATCGAATCCGCGATCTCCGTGATGGTTAAGGCCCCGGTCCGGCTGATCGGCTCGGGCCGAACCGATGCCGGGGTGCATGCCCTGGGCCAGACGGCCAATTTTCACTGTGACAAATGCCTCCCGCCGGAGGCGTTTGTGGCCGGCTTAAACAGCCTGCTGCCCGAGGATATCGTCATCCGCGACTGCGAAAAAGTACCCGATGAGTTTCACGCCCAGTATGACGCCAAATTAAAAACCTACCGCTACCGGATCATGAATCGTCCCATTCCGTCAGCCATCTGCCGGCAGTATGCCTGGTTTATCCCCCGGCCGCTGGATGTCACGGCCATGCGAAAGGCCGCCGCCCACCTTGTGGGCACCCATGATTTTTCCTCATTTGAGGCCAGCGGCAGCCCCAGATCCCATTCGCACCGCACGGTCCACGACGCCCGGGTGTTTACCCAAGCCGAGGCCATCATCTGCTTTGAAATCACCGCCACCGGGTTTTTGCGCTTCATGGTGCGAAATATCGCGGGTACGCTCGCGGATGCAGGCCTTGGCAAAATCAGCCCGGAGAAATTCAAAGAAATTTTAACGGCTCAAAACCGCGCCCTGGCAAGTCCCACCGCCCCGGCCCGCGGGCTTTTTCTGGTTGAGGTAAGCTATGCAGACACCGCGGCCGTGCCCTTAAGCCGCTGAATCTGCCGGTTATAGAAGGCGATCACATCCCGGCGGTTTAACATGCCCAAAAGCACGCCCAGATCATCTTCCGAGACCACCGGCAGGCTGTCGATATTCTTGGTGGTAAATTTCTGCAGCACCGTATTCAAATCCTCCGAGGCCGTGGTGGAGACCACTTCAGTGGTGGCAATATCCTTCATCACCACCAGGTGCTCGATTTCCGGGGAAAAGAGCACGCCCCTTACATCCGTACTGGAAAATATGCCCACCATCCGGTTATTCTCATTCATCACCGGAAAATAATGCTGCTTGGTTTTGGAGAAAAATGTCTTAAACTCCGAAAACGGCATATCCTGGGGAATACTCTCCACCTTTCGGACCAGGTGCATGAGATCTTTTACTTTCATCATCTGGAGCACATCCACCATGAATTCCCCGGCATGGGCGGGCGAGGCCACGCGATTCTGCACCTGCTTGGCGTAAATGGTCCAGTTCTTTGCGCCCAGATAGGTAATGGAGCAGACAAAGAGGCTGGGCAAAAGCAGCTGATAGGAGTTGGTCATCTCGCTCACAAAAATGATGGTCGAGATGGGGGCATTGGAGACCGCGGTAAAAAATCCGGCCATGCCCACCACCACAAACGCGCTGGGGTGTGCGACCACCTTGGGCATGAGCTGGTTAAAAATCTGGCCGATGACCCCGCCCATAGCCCCGCCGATCACCACGGACGGCCCGAATACCCCGCCGGAGCCGCCGGAGCCGATGGAGAAGGACGTGGTAAAAATCTTGCCGATGGCAATGGAGAAAAGAATCAAAATCGGCAATTGCCCATTTATAGCCTGCTGGGCAAACCCGTATCCAAAGGCTAAGGCCTGGGGCAGAAAAAACCCGATGATGCCGGTCAAGAGCCCGCCGATGGCCGGCTTGATGTGGTTGGGCAGGGAAATGCGCTTGAAAATTTGCATCGTCCCGTAAAAGGATTTCACATAAATGTAGCTAAACACCACCAGCACCATGGCAAGCACCGCATAGGGGCCGAGCTCCAGGGGATTTCGAAACATCATATCCGGCGAATCAAACAGCGCGCCCCAGCCGAACACAATGCAGAACAGGCAATACGCCACCACTGAGGAGATCCCCGCCGGAATGATCACCTCGGATTCAAACTCCGGGTCCCGATACAGCACCTCCGAGGCGAAGAGGGCGCCGGCCAGGGGCGCGCGGAAAATACTGCCGACGCCTGCGCCGATGCCGGCAGCCAGCATGATCCGGCGTTCTCGCTCCGAGAGGTTTAAGCGGGTGGCCAGAAACGAGCCGAATCCGGCACCGATCTGGGCGATGGGGCCCTCCCGGCCGCCGGAGCCGCCGGTAGTCAGGGTGATGGCCGAGGCGATGGTTTTAATCATCGGAATCCGGCCGCGCATGTACCCGCCCTTGTTGTGGTAGGCCTCAATGGCGGCATCCGTGCCGTGGCCTTCGGCTTCCGGGGCAAAGGTGTAGACCAGCCAGCCGCTTAAGATGCCGCCGAAGGCGGGCAGAAATAACAGAATCCAGCGATTAAAGGAAGTGCTGGTGGGGTAAAACAGGTGCTGCTCGCCCGCCGGCGCCGGCGGGCGGTACCCGGCGATCATATCCATGAAAAAATGGCTGCCCGCCTGGCACAGGTAATGAAATACCACAGAGCCCAGCCCCGCGATAATGCCGATCAATACAAAATAAAACATCCATTTGCCGGCCCGGGCGAAATCAAACGGATTGAACCGCTGCCTGAAAAACACTGCTATTTTCTGGGCTGGCAAAAAGATATTCATGGTAGACGCCGGTTATAGTTCAGGACAGTCCGCTACCCGGTTAAATCCGCCACCGCCTGGCGCATGTCATCAAAAAGCGTCTGGATATCCGGGACCTCAAGACAGGAGAACGCGATCCGGATATCGTGCTCGCCCAGGGCGATCACCCCGATCCCGTACTGATCCAGCAGATGCTTGCGCAGCTTTTCCGCGTTTACGGTTTTAAGCCGCACGCACATGAAATACCCGGAGTTAAACGGATAGACCGTCCAGGCCTCATCGTATTTGGGATCTTTAAGGACCTGCTTGACTTTATCTGCCCGGGATTTCATCAGCTCAAACTTGTGGGCCTTTTCCTCCGGATACGTGCTGCTTTTCATGGATTTTAACACAATGGACTGGCTCAAGTGAGAGGCGTTTGAGATATTTCCCCGCACGCAGCCCGCGGTTTTTCTCTCCAGCGCATCATAGACCGCGTTCGGATCACCGTCAAAACTCGCCCCATAGGTCATAAATCCGACCCGCAGGCCCCAGACGTAGTTTTCTTTGGTGGCGCCGTCTAACTTAATGGGCAGAAGCCGGGGGTGGATGCCGCAGAGTCTTGCAAAAATCGATTCCTTAAGGGCGGACTCCTCATAAAAAAGCCCAAAATAGGCGTCATCGCAAATTACGATCACATTGGTGCCGGCTTCGGCCACCTCTTTTAAAACGCTAACCATGCGGTCGGCCTCATCCGCCGTGATCGTGTAGCCGGTGGGGTTGTGCGGAAAATTCAACAGCACGCAGATCTTGTCCCGGGTTTCCGCCTGCTTGCGCACGGTTTCGGCAAAAGCCGCCGTATTATAGCCGCCGGCGTCTGTGAAAATGGGGTAATTGACGATGGCCGCTTTTTTGCGGACGCTTAAAATCATGTTGTAATTGCCCCACATCATATCCGGCAGGATGATCACATCGCCGGGATCCACCCACACGTCGGCGATCACACTGATGGCGTTGGTAATGCCGTTGGCCACCACCGGCAGGCTGACAGACTTTCCGGCAAGGGACGGGTTTTTTTCAAAAAGCGCGTCCTTCCAGACTTTGCGCAGTTCCGGGAGCCCGAAGGAGGGGGCATAGGTCAGCGCATTTTCCGGCTCCAGCCCTTCCATCAGGGCCATGACCGAGGGAAGCGCCATGGGACGCCCGTTTTCCTTGGCAATGCCGATGGTGGCATTCAAGCGGTTCGCCTTTTCCTTGGCCTCGGCACTCTGGCTTAAAATGCCCTTGGGAAAGAAAAGCGCTTTTCCAACGTCTGAGAGCATATCGAATAAATGGGGGTTGGCCTCTTGGATGAGAGCATTTAATTGTTCAGCAATCGGATTCATGAAAACTTCCTTCTTCTTTCTGCAGTTTGGATACGACGATGATTTTAGCTTGACATAGACCGCTATAATTGGAGAAATGTATCTTTTTTAAAGCCGGATTGCAAGAACAATCCCGGGTTTCCAAGCTATCGGGTACCGGGTCTTGTCAAAAAGCGGTTTATGCCGCCGCCACGGCACAAATAATTTGAAAATCACTCAAAAAAATAATAATTAAAGCCCTAAACCGAAAACAAAAGGACCGGCAGCCAATCATGTTCAATTACGTGCGCGTTCTCACCTACATCCTGATATTCTTGCTCCCGGCCGTGGCCAACCTCGTAAAGCACGGGGGAAGCGTGACTTACACCCTGCTGGCGGCATTTGGCTTAGGCGCCTGGTTTAAGCGAAAGACCCATCCCGTGCTTGAGCGCAAAGAAAAGATTCTGATGCTCACCTTTGCCGTCTATTTTGCCGTCTGCCTGATCCATTTTCTGGGAGGTGCCCTGCTGTCTCCGGACATCCCCCTGGACTGGGACCTGGATCACGAAATCCGGTTTCTGGGCTTTATCCCGATTTATTATCTCTTAATCCACTGGACCGGGATGAAGGACTGGGTCTTCTGGTACGGCCTGGCTGCCGGCGCCGTCTGCTCTCTGGGCTATGCCCTATGGCAGGCTTATATCGTTCAAATCGGCGGCCGGGTGGTTGGCCCCTATTACGCGATCGGATTCGGGGATCTCGCGCTTGTCTTCGGGTTTATGGCATTTGCCGGCCTGCGGTATTTCTACAGGCAAAACCCTGTGCTTGTTTTCATCCCCGCGATAGCTCTCTGCGGCGGTATGCTGGCCGCTTTCTGGTCGGGCACACTGGGGGCGATGCTTGCGGTTCCGGTCCTGACATTGTTATTTCTCATTCAGCTGGGCGATTTTTCAAGGCCATGGCTCTATCGCTTCATCGCCTTAATGGTCATCGGCCTGATTTCCGTCGGCTATTACCAAATGGCCGGCATGCCCATACCAGAGCGCGTGCATTCTGAAATGGCGGAAGCCAGGACCTTTTTTGACGGCCGGGAAAACGAACTTGAAGGGGAGCAGGCATACCGGCTAAGGGTTTGGAGCAGGGCCCTGTCCATTTACAAGGAAAACTCCATACTGGGGGTCGGCAAGGAGCAGTATCGGGAGCGCATACATGCGGCCACCGGCATCAACTGCTCCCATCTTCATAACATGTTTCTGGAAAATCTCGTCACATACGGCATTTTCGGCTTGCTGCTGCTTGGCGTATACCTTTTCCCGGTTTATATGCTTATTTCTGTTATTTTAAAAACAAATTCAACAGTGATTAAAGACTCCGCCTACGCCGGCCTGAATCTAACCTGCGGATTCATCGTTTTTTCGATGACAGAATGCATTTTTTACCGGAATCTTTTTATTTCCACCTATATCGTTTTAGTCGCTGTGATATTTGCCCTGATCAAGCAATATCAACCTGAAACCTAAAGGCTGCGAAAAAGATGGTTTTGAATCCGGAAAAAAAGGGGAAACGCCCCCTGAAAGTGGCCCTGGTCCACCCGAAATATCGACCGGATGGCGGTTCCGAAAGACTGCTGGAGGATATCATTGAGGTCCTGCTGCAAAATCAGGTGGAAATTTTATTAATTACAAGAAAAGCGTTACATATCCCCGACGACCATCTGGTATTCATTTTCGTGGGCTCCGGGTTTGAACGCAAGGGCCTGGCCGTTTTAATCGATGCGTTCGCTGAAATGCCCGATGATTGCGAACTGCTGGTCATCGGAAAAGATAAAAATTTAAAAAAAATATCAAAAAACCACAGTCAAACTAAATACCGCTGAACGCGTCCATTTTTTAGGCGCGCAGGAAGATGTCAAAGCCTTTTACGCAGCCGCAGATGTTTTTATTCTGCCCTCTTTATATGATCCGTTTGCAATGGTCATCATAGAAGCCATGGCCTGCGGCCTGCCGGTAATCGCCAGCGACAAATGCGGCGCCGCCCATGATTTTATCGAAAATGGGCAAAACGGGTTTGTTTTCGATCCCTTGGATAAAAACCGGCTGGTCAGATACATGCTTAAAATGCGGGAGCCAGAATTGAGGGATCAGATCTCCGCAAGCACAACGAATATCCTTGGCCATTGCGATTTGGATACCATGAGCCAAAATTTTATGAGGCTTTACCAGCAGCTTATAGACAACAAAGCCAGCTTGCAAAATACACCGTTTTCCGGCTGACTTGCCCAAAACCGGTATAATGGAAACTGAGATTTCCCCATCCAAATACAATATTCTGGTGGTGACGGACGGGCTGGATCGACCTGAACATGAAATTTTATCAGGACTATCCAACGCTGGCATCCGTCCCGATATTATCTGCAACCCGAATTACGACCGGCAACAGGCGCTCAAAAACTCGGGCATTGCCGTACATCCCTATTATATAAAACACCGGCTGGATATAAAGGCCATAAAGTTTATCCGTAAGCAGCTAAAATCCAGAACTTATCGCATCATATATGCCATTCGCAATAAAGCCCTGGCCACATCCCTGTTTGCGGCAGCAGGAAACAAAAGCATCAAAATCGTCGGTTACCGGGGAACCACCGGCCATTTGGGCGTTTTCAACCCCGAATCATGGATCACCTATCTAAACCCCCGGCTGGACCACATCGTCTGTGTCTCCGAGGCGGTCAAAAGCTATCTAGCATCAAGAAATGTCGCTTCCGCCAAGCTGTCCACCATTTATAAAGGCCATGATGTCGCCTGGTATCAGGAACCAAAGAGCCATCCCGAACCAGCAGATTTTCCGATCCCTGAGGATGTATTTGTCGTAGGATTTATCGGCAATATCCGGCCGGTCAAGGGGGTTTCCACCCTGCTCCGGGCCCTCAAATATATCCCTAAAAGAAAAAATATTTATTTTTTAGTCATCGGTGATATCAGGGATACAAAGGTAAAAAAAATGCAGGCGGATCCGGCCGTCATCAGCCGGGCCCATTTTACCGGTTACAAAAAAAATGCGGCAGGGTTGTTGAGGCTTATGAACGTTTTCGTTATGCCCTCTATCGCCCGTGAGGGCCTGCCGCGCGCTTTGCTGGAAGCCATGGCCCAGAAGATCCCTCCCATTGTCACCGATGTCGGGGGGATGCCGGAGGTGGTCACAGCCCATGAAACCGGCTTAATTGTGCCGCCGCAGGAGCCCGCAAAACTGGCCGAGGCGATCCTGTTTTTATACGACAATCCGAAGCTTCGCCAAAAACTCGGCGAAAACGCCAAAAACCGGATAGAAAAAGACTTTAATATTCGCAATACGGTTTCGCAAACCATTGCGCTGTTGGATCAGCTTGCATCTTAACGGGTGAACTACATATGAGAATACTCGTGTGCGGGCCTGCCTGGGTGGGCGATATGGTGATGGCCCAGAGCCTGTTTAAAAAAATCAAACAAAACCAGCCAACAGCAGCCATTGATGTTCTGGCCCCGGGTTGGTCCGTGCCCATGATCAACCGGATGCCCGAAGTTGAAAGCGCCATTGAACTGCCGGTTGGCCACGGGGAGTTAAAGCTTAGGACCCGTCTTGCCATTGCCGGACGCCTGGCAAAAAATGGCTATGACCAAGCCATCGTCTGCCAGCGCTCCTGGAAAGCGGCGCTTATCCCGTTTCTCGCCCGCATACCGGTCCGCACCGGCTACCGCGGCCAGATGCGGTATCCGCTGATAAACGCCCCGCGCCGGCTTGACAAAAAAAAGCTTCCCCGCACCGTGGACCGATTGGTGGCTCTGGGCTGTGATGAAACGGCAGAGCAGCCGCCAAATTTCGAAAACCCGGCGCTTTGCGTGGATCCCGCCAACCAGGAGAGCATTTGTTCGAAACTGGGATTGGATCACAACCGTCGCACGGCCGCATTTTTTCCGGGCGCGGAATACGGCCCGGCCAAACAATGGCCGCTGGATTACTTCAAAGAGCTTGCGGAAAAACTGGTGCTCAGCGGATGGCAGGTATGGATCATGGGCAGTCCGAAAGATGCGGCCTGCGGTCCGGCTATAACAGGCGGAGAAAGTCCTTACATCCGCAACCTGATCGGCAGAACCCGGCTCCAGGACGCCATTGATCTGATCAGCCTCTGCGATACAGCAGTTACCAATGACTCCGGGCTCATGCATGTGGCGGCCGCTGTCGGCACCCATGTAGAAGCGCTTTACGGCTCCTCCACCCCGGATTACACGCCGCCGCTGACAGAGAAAAAAACCATCCATTACCTGCGCCTTTCCTGCTCGCCCTGCTTCGAGCGCAGATGCCCCCTGGGTCACAAGAACTGTCTAAAACAGATCACGCCCGAGGCTGTGGCCCCGTCCATTTTGACGGTTTCGAAACAAGTCTCCTTTAGAGGCCTGTGAAACAAATCCCCCCCCTTTTTCAAACGGAGGCTCAGGTCTTGGCACAAAGGCCTTTCAAGGCCTTCGGTTTTGGCTTAGCGTAAAACTGTTTTATAAAGATCCAAATAGCGGCGGGCCATTTTTGAGGGGGAATAATTGCTAAGCTGCGCCCGGGCATTGGCCGCCAGCCGGCGGCGACAATCCGGGTCGTGATAAAGGGATTCAATTGCCTGAACAATCGCTTTCGGATCTTTGGGCGGGATCAGCAAGCCGGTTTTTTGCTCTTCGACGATATCCGGTATGCCGCCGACATTGCTTGCAATTACCGGCACGTCAAATGCCATGGCATCCAGGAGGGTGGAACCCATTCCTTCATAGTTGGACGGGAAAACAAACAGCTCCATAATGGCAAGATAGCGGTTCACATCTTCACGAAATCCTAAAAATTCAACATTATCCAGGCCAATGGCCATTTTCCGGAGCATTTCTTCATCCGGGCCATCGCCAAGGAACAAAAAGCGCATCTGCGGATGTCGCTCCTTAAAATGACGCGCCGCCACGATAAGGTAGCGCTGCCCCTTATGCCGGTCCATCAGGGCCCCTACGTGGCCGATCACAAAACAGCCGGAATAACGCTCTCGCAGGCCGTCAACCGCTTCCGCATTTTGGTCCCAATTGGCCCATGCACTGGGAATGCGCTCAATCTCAATTCCTTCCACATAATCCTTCAGATAATGCTGAATCGCACTTGAGATGGCAACGACCCGCGCGGCTTTTTTATACACCATTTGCGTATAGAAACCGTTTTTCAGGGGATTTGGCACCCGGCGCGTTATGATATAAGGGGTGCGGTGCAGCAGGTATTGGATATACGCCCAATGGGCGGCTTTGGCGTCATGGGCGTGAATCAGGTCCGCCCCGGCTGAATACCTATGGCCGGCAAACATGTGGGCAGCCGGAATAAACGTTAGTCCGGCGGTTTTGCCAAGCGCCTTTTGCAGCGGCGAATCCGGCCGGCAGACAAGCGCCTGCTCAAGCCCGCCTTCTGCTGCAAGGCCTTCTATTAAAAGCTCTGTCTGGCGCTCCCCGCCGCGGAATCCCCGGGCAAGATTGGCATGTAGAATTTTCATGACATCTTTCCGAATTTCTATTTTACAGCAAGGAACTTTTGATAAAAAATCCCCTAAATCCCCTTTGGCACAATAATAAAAGGGGGATTTGAAGGAATCAGGCCTTTTTTATAAACTTTGCAGCCGCTGAATTGCAACTTCAATTTCGTTGCATTGCCCTTTGTAGTCTGCTAATTTTTGTTGAAATATTGCAACTCCTGAAATTTTGCCGAAACATAGAATCAATATCCGTAAAACTCGGGAAAAGGGCCACATCATGTCGATCGGAAGATTCAGTAAAAAGCGCATTCTTGTCACAGGCGGTTCAGGCTTTATCGGCTCCCGCCTTTGCGAACGCCTGTTAAATGACGGCCACGAAATCATCTGTGCGGACAACTTTTTTACCAGCAGAAAAGCCAATATCGCCCACCTGATAAACAACCCCTATTTCGAATTGCTGCGCCACGACATCACCTTTCCCCTGTTCGTCGAAGTGGATGAAATCTATAACCTGGCCGCCCCCGCCTCTCCCATCCACTACCAGCTGGATCCCGTCCAAACGGTTAAAACCATTGTGCATGGCGCCATCAACATGCTGGGACTGGCAAAGCGGGTAAAGGCAAGAATCCTTCAGGCCTCCACCAGCGAGGTCTACGGAGACCCAGGCGTGCATCCCCAACCCGAGGAATACTGGGGCAATACAAACCCGATCGGCCCGCGTTCCTGCTACGATGAAGGCAAGCGATGCGCTGAGACCCTGTTTTTCGACTATTACCGCCAGCACAAGCTGGACATCAAGGTTGTGCGCATATTTAACACTTACGGCCCCCGTATGCATCCGGATGACGGCCGGGTAGTCAGCAATTTTGTACTGCAGGCGCTGCGAAACGAAAACATCACGATTTACGGGGACGGCAGCCAGACCCGCTCCTTCTGCTACGTGGATGACATGGTGGAAGGACTGATCCGCATGATGGGCACCGACCGCGGAACAACCGGCCCGGTTAACCTGGGCAACCCCCAAGAAACAAAAATAATTGATTTGGCAAATCAAATCATTCAAATGACCGGGGCGAACACAGAAATCAGTTTCAAACCACTTCCGGAAAATGACCCGGTGCGGCGCCGGCCGGATGTCACCCGGGCCAAAGAGCTTCTGGGATGGCAGGCAAAAACCGATCTGGCGTCAGGCCTTGGCCAAACGATCAATTATTTTTCTGATCTGGTGAACGAGGCGAATTGACATTGACAGCACCTGACGTTATAAACTGCCAAAATGAATAAATTACCGCTTTCTGTCTCCATAATCACCTTAAACGAAGAGCACAACTTAGAGCGATGCCTCCAGAGTATCGCCGGGCTGGCCGCGGAAATCGTTGTGATTGACTCCGGCTCGACAGATCAAACCGGGGCCATTGCCCGCCGCTATGGCGCTTTTTTTGAATACAATAAATGGCCGGGCCACGTGGCCCAAAAAAATTATGCCCTGAGCCGGTGTTCCCAGCCCTGGGTACTTTCTTTGGATGCGGATGAAGCCCTTGATCCGGTATTGCAGACAGCCATACGGAAAAAATTTGCTGCCGGGCAACCGCTGGCAGACGGCTACTGGCTCAACCGGAAGACCTTTTATCTGAATGACTGGATACGCTATGCATGGTATCCCGAATGGCGGCTGCGGCTGGTCCGAAAGGAACTTGCTGGCTGGGAGGGAAGGGATCCCCATGACCACATGAAAACCCCGGCTAAAACAGACCAGTTAAAAGGCCACCTTCTGCATTATTCATACAATGATCTTCAGGATCATCTGATGACAACCATTAAATATGCCCGCATGGGGGCTGCGGCGGCTATTGAAAAAGGGGATTCTTTTCAGTGGCACAAGCTTCTCCTCTCTCCGGGTTTTCGGTTTTTCAAAAGCCTTGTTGTTAAGCAGGCATGGCGGGACGGTTGGCGGGGCTGGATAATTGCCTTTACTTCCATGTTTTCATGCTTTGCCAAATATGCATTCATATACGAATTTCAGCGCGCCCGAAAGCAAAAAGATTCTACGCAGCCTCTCCTGTAATGAAACCGTTTAATCGCCGTATTCGCATAACCGAACCCTACCGGACCGACCCGGCGGTCAAAAGACTTGTCAAAAACTTTGAATCCAGCCCCAATCACCCCCGGGCACGGATTTTTAAAAGCGACCATGCCTCAACCGTTGCCGCCCTGCCTGTTGACGAAAGATGGTTTGTTGTCAAAATTTACCACTCGGGAACCCGGCTTAAAGGGTTCTTCCGCTTTTTCCGAAAATCCAGGGGGCACAAAACCTGGGCGGCTGTGCATTACCTGAAATCGGTTAATATCCCGACTGCGGATCCCGTGGCGCTGGTCGAGGACCGGCTATTCTTCCTTGTCCTTCAAACCTGTTTTATCAGTAAATTTATCAAAGGGGTGGATGCCCATACCTACATGAGAGACGGCGACATTGGCATCCAGGAAAAACGCCTGGCTGCGGCTAACATTATTGAATCCATAGAAAAAATGCATTCCCTCGGCATCGCCCATAAAGACACCAAGGATGACAATATCATTATTCAAGATGGCCGGATCTACTGGATAGACCTTGATTCCCTGATTCGCACGAGACTGCGGCCGATTCTGGCAAGGAAACAACGCCGGGACTGGTGGCTGCTGCTTTATAACTGGCGGGATGTCCCGCAGGTACTGAAAATTTTTTTGGATGAAGTAACCCACCGGTTTGGCTACCCCTTCGCCCACCGCATCATGACGGAAATGATTCGGAAGCGGCGGAAAAAACTCGTTGCGGATCCCTCCGGCAAAGGCTTGGCCTGCCTTGAAAACCTGACTGCAGAAATGGCAAGGCTGGCTCAAAACGAGCCCGCGGGCGGGACGGGCGGCTCCAAGAACAGGCATTATTTACTCAAACATAACTGGACCCAGAAACGGGTTTCGTTTGTTGATCCTTCCGGTAAAAAACGCCGCATTCATATCCATATTGCCGAAAATACCGATTCGGCTTTCTGGGAGGCTGCTGCCCTGAAATTCTGGACCGGCTCCCTTGATGGCCTTAAAATTGTCCCCAGCTCAACAGCGGCAAAGGTCTTTTCTGGCTTTATCCAGAACTACCCGGAGCGCCTTTATTTCAAACAATTTTTTCCAAGAAACAAACGGGACCAGCTAAAACAATGTTTTCGAAAATCCCGCGCGGACAGAGATCTTAAAGGAATCCGTCTTGCTTTGGATAGGGGCTTGCATGTGCCCAAAGTATGCTGCGTCATTGAGGAACCCTCAAGAAAAACCGGCGCTTTAAGTGCCATTATCACTGCAGAAGTTAAAGATGCCATCCAGGTTCATCTCCTGCTCGAAAAACTGACGGAAAGGAAGGATTTCAGGGCAAGGCGGCAACTTATGCGGGCTTTGGGACGCGAAATGGCCAGGTGGCATGTATGCGGCATGCGCCATGGCGATGCAAGGGCTCACAATATATTATGCCGAATAGAGAATCCGTGTCAGGGAATAAATGCGGTGAATATAAATTTCTGGTGGCTGGATAATGAAAGATCCCGGCCGGTGTTAAGAAAACGCGAAATGCTCCGAAACCTGGTGCAGCTTAACATGACCCGCAGCGGAGTGACCCTGACGGACCGGATGCGGTTCTGGCGGGCATACTGGGCGGATGCCGGCAGGATCTATCATTTCCGCAAGGAAAAAACGCTCTTAAAAAACGTGGCCGATAAAACCAGAAAGCGCTGGATTGAATTCGGCTGGCTGCCGGATCAGGAATAAGGGGCATAGGATTTCTCCTCGATCAGCTCGGAGCCGTATTTCAGATTAATCCCGCGCTTGATCTCCGCCCGCTTGTCATTGTTGAAATAGACGCTTCGGGCGAGTTCGATGAATTCATCATCAAACGCTTTTTCAGCCTCTTTGATGCGGATCTTATCCTCTATCTCCCAAAGCGTCCGATTAACCTGATAAAGCCCTTTGTATTCAGGCGCCGCTTCGGTAATGCCCGCTGCTGCCATTCCTTCATGCAGCAGCTCGTATTCTTTCCGGATATTGGCAAGCTTCTCAGGATCCGATATTTTTTCGAGCTTTATGGCCAGGATGGTTATTTTATCCACCAGCTCGCCCAAAGAGACATCAATTTTCATTGTTTGCTCCTCTGCATTATATGTCCAATGCCCTCCTCAAAGCACAGCTCCTGGCAAATTTCAACTTAAAATCGTTTAGGGATTTGTAAGGTGCAGGGTCTAGGGTTTATGGCGCGGCGGCCTGCCCTGCTACTAAATAACTTCGAGTTCAGAGTTCACGGTTCACGGTTCAAGGTTTAAGAGACTCAGCGCCTTTGGCTTTGGCAAAGGCATATAAAAAAGGCCCTTTCCTTTAAGTCCCCCTTTAAAAGGGGGATTTAGGGGGATTTTTCGTCATGGACAGATATAAATCCCCCCAATCCCCCCTTTTTCAAAGGGGGGCTGAGGTGGTGGCCCTCCTTTTCAAAGGGGGGGGGTAAGGTGGTGGCCCTCCTTTTCAAAGGGGGGGGGCTGAGGTGGTGGCCCTCCTTTTCAAAGGGGAGGCTCAGGTGGTGGCCCCCCTTTGAAAAGTCAGGTGGTGGCCCCTCTTTCACTATTGCATGCTTGCATCAAATTCATTGATTTTACGGGGCAAAAGCCCTAAAACAGGACCATGCCTGACATTGAAGCCAAACGCATCTGCCTGATCCGGACATCCGCCATCGGGGATACCGTGCATGCCCTGGCCATGATAAACGCCCTGCGGCACGGCTATCCGGATGCCCGTATCACATGGGTGCTGCAGACCATCCCCTATGAAATGGTTAAGGAACAGCCGGGGATCGACCGGTTTATCACTTTTGACCGCAAGGGGAACATGGGGCAATGGCGCGCGCTGATCCAGAGACTGAGGCGGGAAAACTTTGACCTGGTGATCGCCCCGCAGGCAAGCGCCAAGGTGAGCCTGCTCACCTTTTTAAGCCGGGGAAAAATCAAACTCGGCTTTGACTGGCGCCGCTCCCGGGAGCTTCTCTATCTTTCCACCAACCGGCACATCCCGCCGCGCCCCATGCAGCATGTGCAGGATCAATTTTTTGAATTTATCGAATACCTGGGCATAAAAGATTATCCGGTTAAATGGAATTTCCGCTTTACCGAGGCGGAGCGCGCCTGGCAGAATCAGTTTTTTGCCGACACCCAAAGACCGGTTATCGGCTTTGTGATTGCCTCGGCCCACCCGGAGAAAGACTGGCCGCCGGCGTTTTACGCCAAGGCGATGGATGAACTGGACAAGCGCCTGGATCTAAATCCCATGATAATCGGCGGCCCCAGTGAAAAAGAAAGGCGGATTGCCGACGAAATTCTATCTTTATGCCAATGCCGGCCCATTGTCGCACTTGAAAAACCCATCCGGCATACCATGCTCCAGCTGGACGGCTGCCGAATGGTCGTATCCCCGGATACCGGCCCCCTGCATATTGCCGTGGCCCTTGATACGCCCGTCATTGGCCTATACGGCCATTCCAATCCCAAGCGGTGCGGCCCCTATAAATTCCGGGATCTCTTGATTGATAAATACAATGAAGACGAGGCTGAAGGTGCCCCGATCACCCGGCGGACCAAACCCGGCCGCATGCATTCCATTTCCCCGGAAGCGGTGATTGAAAAAATTGAATACGGCCTTAAGGCTTATCCCGCCAATCCGTCACGTGGTGAAAAACGGCTATGACGGTACTTCAGAAACACCTGACATACCGGTTCGGCTCTCCCGAAGGCTTGACCGAAGCCCAAATGGAGATGCTGATAAGTTGTTTCAGCATGGATCGACAGCCCGCCCAAGGAACCCTGGGCGGGCGCACCCGTATTCTTTCAGAAGAACTGCCGGGTATCGGCCGGGTGGTGGTTAAGCCGTATCACCGGGGCGGGATGCTCCGGCATTTCAACCGGCGGATCTATATAAACACGGGCATGCCGCGTAATCAGGCGGAATTTATGCGGCTTGATTACGTGCGCCAAATCGGGGTGAACGCCCCGGAACCGGTCGCCTTTGCCGTCAAGGGAAGGCTTTTCTACCATGCCTGGCTTGTTACCAGAGAACTGCCGGCCGCCCGAAGCCTTGCCGATGCCGCCCTAAACCCGGCAGACCTGCCCGGCGATGCCGTTTCCCGGACCGCTGCGCATATCAACCGCCTGATCCGCCACCGCATCCTTCACGTGGATCTGCATCCCGGAAACGTCCTGCTGGATGCTGAAAACCGGGTTTACATTATTGATTTTGACAAAGCCCGGATCACCAGGAAATCGACTGAACAACTGGCACTGCGCTATTGCCGACGGTGGCAGCGGGCGGTGGCCAAGTACGGCCTGCCCGAAGAATTGAATGAATCGTTTCAGAGATTATTAGGTGTTAGTTAGGTGTTAGGTGTTGGGTGTTGGGTTCAGCCTTCCGCCTTGTCATTTCGGAGAGCGTCAGTGACGAGAAACCTTAAAATTCATGGAATAAAAAGATTTCTCGCTGACGCTCCAAATGACAATCACGCCCATAGGGGGCGAAATTAGGCTTTCATCCGTTTTGAGGCTTTGATCGGATTGATTTTCTGGGTTTTTTCCGTGGTCTCCATGGCCACGTGGGTGGCCAGATTGCAGTTGCCGTTTTTCCACTTGATGGATGGATCCGGCGCCACAGTGCAGAACCAGCCGCCTTCATATTCTTTGCTGCGGTTGCATCCGCTGCACGCATCAAGGATTTCATAGCAGGAGCCGCCGTTAAATGAGCAGCCATTGACTGTCATGAATGGACACTCTTCACCTTTTCTTACTGTTGTGCATTTCATTGGTTTTCCCCCTTCATATGCTTAATAATAAACGACGACGCCGGAAAGCATAACTTGCCGGCGCCGTCAAAAAGTTTTAACCCTGTCAACCACCGCACCAATTAAAATTTAAAAGATGAAAAATAATCCAAAGATATGTCAGTGTCAATCTTTTTTTGTATATTTTTATTCAATTTTTGCATCACAGCCAAAACAGGCCTTGTATCAAACCCGAAATCCGTGTAAAAAAACAAGCAGCAAAGAAATTTTAACGACATTGAGTCTTTTAAACTCTAAACCGTGAACTCTGAACCGTGAACCCTGAACCTTAAACTCCAAGAGATATAAATGATTCTGCAGCAGGCCAAAGACGTTCTAAAATTAGAGGCTGACGGCATTCTCAAGCTGGCTGAGCGCATTGATGAAAACTTTACCCGGCTCGTGGACATGATTTATCAATCCCGCGGCCGGGTGCTTATCGCGGGCATCGGCAAATCCGGAATCATCGGCAGAAAAATCGTGGCCACCTTAAACAGCACCGGCACCCGGGCCATTTTTTTGCATCCGGTGGAAGCCATGCACGGGGATCTCGGCATGGTATCCGGCGATGACATCTTCATTGCCCTGTCCAACAGCGGGGAGACCGACGAGTTAAACATCCTGCTGCCCAGTATAAAAAGCGCGGGCTGCCCGATTGTCGCATTTACCGGAAATCCCCATTCCACCCTGGCCCAGGAAAGTGACCTGGTGATCGATGTGGGCGTGGAGGCTGAGGCCTGCCCCCTTAATATGGCGCCGACCGTCAGCACCACGGCCCAGCTCGCCATGGGCGATGCCTTGGCCGTGGTGCTGATCAACAAGCGTAAATTTACCGCCCAGGATTTCCAGAAATTCCATCCCGGCGGCTCGCTGGGCAAGCGGCTTTCTTTTAATGCCCAGGAGATCATGCTGACCGGCGATGCGGTTCCCCGGGTATATGAAGGCACGGATATCCATGAGGCGCTCACAGTGCTGGATCAAAAGCGCCTGGGGGTGGTGATTATTTTAAACAATCAGGATGAGTTAAGCGGCATCATCACGGACGGCGATGTCCGCCGCATGGTGGTCAATCGGACGGAAATCCCCAATCATCCGGTGGAGGATCTGATGAGTAAAGCCCCCAAGCGGGTAACCCAGACCACGCCGCTCTATAATGCCCTCTATATCATGGAAGCCCACCAGATCACGGTTCTGCCGGTTGTTGACCGGGACAACCGGGTGGCCGGCATCCTCCATCTGCACGATATCCTGGGTAAAGGCGCCATTAAATTCAACGGCGGGGCATAGGCAAGGATCGCCAAGGCAGCCGACCCTACGATGCTGCGATTTTTTGCCCATACTTAGTACAGGGCGCTCCTGCCTGCCTGAAAATAAGTCGGCTGTTCTGTTTGCAATAAGCCCATTAAGTCCTTAATTTCAGATAGAAACCCGTTAGCCAGGTAGCGTAAATTCAAAAATCATATTGAGGCAAACTTATGTCTAAATTCAGCGAGGTCAATACAGAAATCCAAAGCCTGGGCGAGGCCAAGATAAACTCGCCGATTCTAAGCGAAATGGACGGCACGAGCCCCAAGATCTTTAAAACCGATGATGACCGCATCCTCATCGATGTCAATGCCGCGGACATTAACAAAATGATTCAGGATGGCCATGTCCCGTCGTCATTTGAACTGGCCGGCCCGCGGAAAAAAATCTTTTTTGATCCCAGCAAGCTCAAATGCGCGCTCGTTACCTGCGGGGGCTTATGCCCGGGACTTAACAACGTGATCCGCGCGATGGTGCTTGAGCTCTATTACCGCTACCACGTCCGCCATATCTACGGCATCAGATACGGCCTGCAGGGCTTTATCCCGGAATATATGCATGATCTCGTGGAACTGAGTCCGGATAAGGTGGTCCACATCCATGAGATGGGCGGCTCGATTCTGGGCTCATCCC
>JBKHAE010000023.1:0-35646 GCA_046543065.1 Desulfobacterales bacterium
AAACATATGATGTGATCGTTGTCGGCGCCGGCCATGCCGGCTGCGAGGCGGCCCTTGCCGGCGCCCGCATGGGATGCCGGGTGCTTTTGATGGCGATTGATCTGGATAAAATCGCCGCCATGCCATGCAGCCCTTCCATCGGCGGTATGGCCAAGGGTCAGCTGGTCAAGGAAATCGACGCCCTGGGCGGCGAGATGGCCCGGATCACCGATCAGACCGCCATCCATTACCGGAAGTTAAATACCCGGAAAGGTCCGGCGGTTCAGTCCTCCCGCACCCAGAACGACAAGATCCGCTATCATATGGCCATGAAATCCGTGCTGGAAAAAACCCCGGGCCTGGATGTCAAGCAAGGCCTGGTGGAGCGCCTGATTGTTGAAAACGGCTGCGTTGTCGGGGTTTTGGATCAAACCGGGTATGGATTTGAGGCCCGGACGATAATCCTGGCCACCGGCACATTTTTAAGCGGGCTGGTGCATATCGGGGAAAATATGTTCCAGGCCGGCCGCGCCGGAGAGTTTGCCGCATACGGCCTGGCTGAGGATTTGAAGGCCTGCGGATTTAGCCTGGGCCGGATGAAAACCGGCACGCCGCCGCGGCTGCATCGGGCAAGCATTGATTTCAGCCGCATGACGCGACAGGACGGGGATGCGGCCGCCGAGCCGTTCTCATATTTCTCCGAAGGGTTTGCCATGCCCCAGCTGCCCAGCTATATCGGGCATGCGGATGAACGGACCATCCGCATTGTGGGAGAGAATTTGAAAAACTCAGCGTTATACAGCGGCCGCATCAGCGGGGTATCCGCCCGCTACTGCCCGTCTTTTGAGGATAAGGTGGTCAAATTTCCGGATCGCACTTCTCATCAGCTTATCTTCGAGCCCGAAGGTCTGGATACGGAGGAGATTTATGTGAGCGGCCTTGGCAACAGCCTGCCCATGGAGGTCCAGCTCCAGTTGGTCCAGTCCGTGGACGGCCTTGAATCGGCGGAAATTATGCGGCCGGGCTATGCCATTGAGTATGACTATGTCAACCCCGAACAGCTGCTTCCCACCCTGGAGACCAAGCGGGTTTCCGGGCTTTATCTGGCGGGCCAGATAAACGGGACCTCCGGCTATGAGGAGGCCGCCGCCCAGGGCCTTTGGGCGGGCATTAATGCCGCATGCCGGGTGCAGGGGCGGCCGCCGTTTGTTCTGGACCGGTCCCAGGCCTATATGGGCGTCATGGTTGACGATCTGGTGACCCGGGGGACAACCGAGCCCTACCGGATGTTTACCTCAAGGGCGGAGTATCGGCTGATGCTGCGCGAGGACAATGCGGATTTTCGGCTGATGGAGGTCGGCAATGCCCTGGGGCTGATCGACAAGGACGCCCTGGCCGAAGTAAAAGATCGCAAAGGACAGGTGGCGGAAGAGATCCGCCGCATCCAAAAAACGGTTATAAAGCCTTCTGCCGGAGTGAATGAATATCTTAGACGTCGAAATTCAGCCGAGATTGATAACGGGGTACGGTTGGATCAGCTGCTCAAACGGAGTGAGCTCGATTATGACATCGTCCGCCAGTTCGGCGGCAGCCAGACACCGAGAGATCCGCAGGTAATCCGGCAGGTGGAGATTGAGACCAAGTATGAGGGCTATATCAATAAACAGTTAAAGGCGATAGCGGAGTTTCAGTCCCTGGAGCACCATAAAATTCCGCCGGATTTCGATTATGCGGCCCTTCATGGTCTGTCCAATGAACTGCGCGAGAAACTCTCGATCATCAAGCCCTTATCCTTAGGCCAGGCATCGCGGATTGACGGTATGACGCCGGCGGCTATTTCTATTCTTATGGTGGCGCTCAAATCCCGCGGTGTGGGTTGACATTTCTTAAATGGGTATTAACTTATAAGCAACTAAATATCTTGATTTTATAGTAAATTTTGATTGTAAAGGGGTAGCTCTCTATGGCCCAGAAAGACTATTACGATATTCTTGGCGTCAGTAAAAATGCAAGCCAGGATGAAATAAAAAAGGCATACCGGAAGCTGGCCCGAAAATATCATCCGGATCATGCCGGCGGAGACAAGGCCAGTGAGGATAAGTTTAAGGAAATCAGCGAGGCCTATGCGGTGTTAAGCGACGAGGAAAAACGAAAGCAGTATGACACCTATGGCTCCGAGGATTTCCAGCAGCGATATTCCCAGGAAGATATTTTCCGGGGCTCCAATGTCGAAGACATTCTCCGGGAGTTCGGCTTCGGGGGCGGAACATTTTTTACCAATCTCGGCCGCGGCAGAAAATCCGCCGGTAGGGGCGGCGGCCGGTTTTCATTCGATCCGGAGTCGATCTTCGGTTTCGGCGGCGGCGGCCGCCAGCAGGAAACCGCCCGGATGAAAGGCGGGGATGTCGAGTCTGAGCTGCCGGTTACCATACAGGATATCTTTCACGGGGCCACCAAAACGATTTCGCTCAAGTCGCCGTCCGGCGGCACTGAGCAGTTGACGGTGAAAATTCCCAAGGGTTGGATTACCGGAAAAAAACTGCGGTTCTCCGGCCGCGGCCAGCCCAGTCCCTATGGCGGACCGGCAGGGGATTTGTACGTCCGGTCAAAGGTGGTCAATGACCCGGTTTATAAACAAAAAGACCATGATTTGTATATTGATCGCGAAATCAAGCTCACAGAGGCGCTTCTGGGAAGCAAAATATCTGTTCCCACAGTGGACGGCAAGCAATTATCCCTAACCATTCCGAAGGGAACACAGCATAAGCAGAAAATGCGGCTTTCCGGCCATGGCATCCCCCATATGAAGGGGGGCAAGGCCGGTGATCTCTATGTGGTGATTAACATTAAAATGCCCAAACGCCTCACCGATAAGCAAAAGGAGTTGGTCCAACAGCTGGCGGAAACCGGTCTTTAATCGCTATAAACTATCATTTTTCCACTGATTTCCACTGACCATTGAATCATAACCGGCTGAAGGCGCAAATGGCTCCAGCCGGTTTTTTATGTTTTTTCAATTTAGGTGTCTGTAGCCGGCGGGCCCCCCCCTGACCCCATGCCAAGAATTGCGTCTGCGCCAGCCGGCCGTAAAGGGAAGTGCTTTAAATTCATTGACAATTTTATTTGATGGCGATATAGTTTTATATCTAGCAGGCACACAAAATAAAATGAGTAAATTTCAGTGGTTATCGGTCCAGCAGTTGTTGGAATACAGCGTAGGCAAATGGTTTTTTATCCACCAATCACCGGGTTGACGGAAGCCCGCAAATAAACACAGGCGATGGGCCGGTTGGATGCATTTTGCCCCGGCATCAGCCAAGTGACAAATTGCGGAATGCTTAATGAAGGAACGCCTTCAACAACCAATATTAAAAAAAACGCCGGATCTGGTGCCGGTGCTGAAAGCCGATGAAATCCATCAGAAGGTTGCTTCCCTTGCCCGCCGGATTTCAGCCGATTATCAACATGAGCACCTCCTGCTGCTTGGGGTTTTAAAAGGCGCTTTTGTGTTTTTGAGCGATCTGGCCCGCCAGCTTACCATTCCTGTAGAAATCGATTTTATCCAGTTGTCCAGTTACGGGTGCAGTGATTCCTCTGGCGGCCAAATTACTTTTCGCAGCGAGATTTCCGTTGATGTGGCGGATAAACACATCCTGGTGGTGGAGGATATTATTGATACCGGGCTCACCATCACGCGGTTGATCGAATACTTGCAGCAACTGGGGGCGAGAAGCGTCAAAGTGTGCGCGTTAATCGATAAATATGAACGCCGTGAAATTGCATTTCACGCTGATTACATCTGCCATACGGTCAAGAGCGGCTTTCTGGTTGGCTATGGACTGGACTATGCAGAGCAGTATAGAAATTTGCCGGCGATTTATGATCTAAAATTTTAATCAAAGAGGATTGAACAAAAATGATAATTACCTGCGCGACATGTGGCACAAGCTTTCGGTTAAAGTCAAGCATGGTCAGTGAATCGGGCTCAAAGGTCCGATGCTCCAAATGTCAGCATGTATTTATCGTCTATCCCCCGTCGGCAATGCCGGATAGCCGATCTGGAGACCAGGCCGGAAAAGGCTACAAAGACGATGTCTCCCCGGGAATTTTCGGAGCGGATGAAGAATTTGCGCAAAGCCGGGAAGCCGACCGCGATGCTATAATGGAGGGTGAAACCATCACCGATCTGGAGGCGCTGCGCGATACGGACAGACAGGCCGCCCGGATGAAGGAAGGCGACACTATCAGCGATCTGGAGGCCATGATCAATGAGGATGTCACGGAACTTACCCGGGATGTATCCGAAACAGAGACCCTTTTTGATGAGGAAAGCCCCGTTTTTGGGCCCTCTGATGAACCGGAAATCAGTTTATCGGATCTTGAGGCCGGCCCGGCATCGGAGGAGATCGTTTCCTTAGCGGATTTGGAATCCGGCGCGGATTTAGGGGAACTGGTGGATCTCGATGAGTTGAGCGGCAAGTCAGAAGCCCCCGGCATGATGGATGAAACCGGGGAAATCGATTTTGCGGATCTCGGCAGAACCGCTGAGGATGAAGACCTTTTCGCTGAAACGGAAACCGAAGAGGCACCGCTTGAAGAGAGGTCGGGGTTGGATGAGACATCTGAAATTGACTTTGAGGATGTCGTCAAAACCACAGAGGATGAAGATATTTTTGGCGAGTCGGCGGCTGATACGTCCGACTTTGAAGAAACCTCGGAAATGGATGCGGTTTCAGAGATTGATCTGGATGATATGACCCGGACGACCACCGAGGATGAGGCCCTTTTTGATGAAACGGACCTTGTGGCCGAAGAAACCGAACCACCGGAACTTCAGCCGCAGTCCGACGAAGTATGGCTTGAGCCCGAAGAACCAGAAAAAGAAATGGAAGGAGGTTTTGATACTGAATTGGAAGATTTTGATTTAGACAAGGAACCCGAAGAAGAAAAATCCTCTGATTCAGCAGACAAAAAAACCGGCGGCAAAAAACCGGCAGAGCCTGAGAAAGAAGCTTCTGAAGAATCCCCGTCAATGGCCACCGAGGATTTTGAGCTCGATTTTGAGGACGAGCTCGAAAAAGCCCTGGGTGATGAAGAAGGCGGCGAGGAAGAGGCGTTTGATCTGGATCTGGACCTTGAACAAACCCCTGAGACAGCGGAAGCCGAAAGTGATGAACTCGAGGAGTTTGATCTGGATCTCGATCTTGATGAAACCCCGGAAAAGGCGGAAGCCGATGAGGAGTTTGATTTAGACTTTGAGGCCGAACTGGATGAAGGCGAGCCTGCCACCGAAACTGCTGATGAAGAAGATTTTGGGCTGGATCTGGAATTGGATGAGTTTGACGATCTGGACCTGGAAACAGGAGATGAAGAAGGCACTGCGGAGCTCGAGGAAGAGGATTTTGATCTGGACCTGGATCTCAGAGCGGAAAAAGAATCCGCGGAAACCGTCGATGAGGGCGAGGAGGAGTTTGACCTGGATTTGGATTTTGAATCCGAGGGTCAGGAGGCAGCGGCGTCCGCCGATGCTGAAGAAGACTTTGAGCTGGACCTGGATCTGACGCCAGAGGGCGAGGAAGAGGCTGCCGGCGTCTCGGATGAAGAATTTGATCTGGATCTGGACCTTGAGCCTGAATCCGAAGAAAAGACTGTGGAATATGAGCTGGATCTGGACTCCGGGGCTGAGCCCGAGGAAGCGGCATCAGACGAGGACTTTGATCTGGATCTGGACCTTGAGCCCGAGGCGGAAACAGCTGAGGGCCCCTCCGGCGAGGAAACCGCTAAAACAGAGGAATTCGATCTTTCCGAGATCGAGGACTTTCTCGAGGAAGAAGCGCCGGCTGCCGAATCAACGGAAACCATGGAAGAGAGTGCGGAACTGGATTTGGATCTGGGGACAGCCTCAGAAGGCCAAACCGTGGAGACTGAATCCGAAGCCGCTGAATCCGATCTGGATCTTGAAACGATGCTGGACGAGGAGGAAGACGCCAGGTTCGGGGATGAAAAGGAAATTTCCCTGGAAACCGTTGATGAGCAGGAAGCGCCGGAGGAAACCGAATATACCCCGGAACAACCTGCTGCTGCTGCTGCGGCTGACAAGGCTTTTGAGGCCTTTCCGGAAGAAGAGGCCGAGCCCGAGCCCG
Organism: Desulfobacterales bacterium; assembly: GCA_046543065.1. GTDB lineage: Bacteria > Desulfobacterota > Desulfobacteria > Desulfobacterales > Desulfosalsimonadaceae > M55B175. The sequence goes on from JBKHAE010000023.1 coordinate 6,123, forward strand.
TGGCCCCGGTTTCTGAGCCCACGTTTGCCAGAGCCCGCAAAAGCCGGGTGAAACCCGTTCTGATTACAGCAATCATACTGATCGTGCTCGGGGCGATTGCCGTAGGCGGTTATATGTTTTTCTTCGGCGGCGAAGAAGAACCGGCTGTCATCGACCAGGGGAATCTTCAGATTGAAATGATTCCGAATCCGGATTATCGTTTTGTGAATAATGAAACCGCCGGTGAACTGCTTGTGGTTACCGGCAATGTAACCAACCGATACGACCAGCCCCGCAGTTTTATTCAGGTGAAGGCGAACCTGTTTAACCCTGCGGGGCAGGTCCTTCGCTCCGAGACCGCTTTTGCCGGAAACATGGTTGAAGATCCGGAGCTTTCCAGCCAATCCCTTGAAACCCTTAAAACACAACTGGCCAACCGTAGAGGGGACGATGATGCCAATGTGGGTGTGAGCCCCGGGCAGTCCGTCCCCTTTATGGTGGTCTTTGGCAACCTTCCGGAAAATATGGCGGAATTTAATGTGGAGGTGGTTGCCTCGGCCACAGAATAGCTGTTTGTTTTTGGCTTGACTAAGAATTCGGGAATTGCTAAAGAGCATTCTTTGCTCCGGTTGGGGCTTTCGTAATTGATCCAAGTTAATTAAAGAATGGGGCGGGCAATACTGTTAATTAACGGTATTGTATCAATCTATTTACTTTGTTGGATTGCTTACGAAAACCCCAAACGGCTGTCCGGTTGCGCTGAATTGAACTGATGGTTAATATTCGAATACGGCGATGTAGCTCAGTTGGTTAGAGCATGCGGCTCATATCCGCAGCGTCCGGGGTTCAAATCCCTGCATCGCCACCAAAAATGTTTTGATGCCTCTCTGCTTTTTCAGAGGGGCTTATTTTTTCGAAAATAAACAAGGAATGGTTTCCATCCATGTTTCCAGTATACACCGGGTTTGAAAAAATAGTGGAGGAGCGGATTGCCCAGGCGCAGAAACGGGGGGAATTCGACAACCTAAAGGGAGCGGGCAAACCCCTGCCTAAAGAAGACTTAAGCCACATTCCGGAAGAACTCCGCCTGGCCTACCGCATATTGAAAAACGCCGACTGTCTGCCGCCGGAAATTGAGCTGAAAAAGGAGATCCGGCAAACCGAAGCCCTGCTGGAAGAGATCAGCGATGTCCGGCTGAAATATAAGACTATGAAGAAATTGAATTTTTTAATATTAAAGCTCAACACGCTGCGCCAGGGCTCGGTCCAATTTGAAGTGCCTCAGCAGTATGAGGGCGCATTACTGGACCGGCTGGCAGCCAGCAAAAAATCGGATGATCCCGCCTAAAAAATCCCTGCTTGTACCGGTCAATTGGGATTTAAAAATGGTGACATCGAACACTCATGTTTAAACGCAACCCCAGTGATAATCATTTAATCAGCAGTCTTTTTTTTGCCTTTGCCATACTGCTTTTTCACGTGCTGCTTCTGGCTGCCATCGGATTGCTGGTCCTTATTTTCAGGGGCATTGTCAACTACCTGGTCTGGATTCTGTTGGGCGGCGGGCTGCTTGCGGGCGCAGGGCTATTTCTGCTTTACCGCTATATCCAGAAAGAAAAAACCATGGTCGCCAAATTGCTTGAATTGCCGGAATTAAAGGATCGGCGGGTGGAAGTCAATATCTTGGGCGGCCTGGCCTCCTTTAAAATAGATAACCAGAATAGCGATACGCATTGGCCGGCCATTGATCAGGAGAGCCCGCCGTCCGTGCATCAGCTTGATGATCCGGAGCGCATGCGGGTTCGGGAACTCTCGGAGCTTGCCCGGCTGCTTGAGAAAAACCTGATATCCTTTGAGGAATACGATCGCGCCAAAAAAGCGCTGATGAACGACGCCCCGCCCAGGCAGTAGGCAGGCCGGCGGCGCATAAGCGGATTGAACCAATAGATGCATCTGAAAAAGGGGTTTATGGGAAAAAAGCTGTCTGTTGCCCTGCTTGCCGGCGGCACCTCCTCTGAGCGCGAGATTTCTTTAAAAGGCGGCGATCAGGTCTATGCCGCGCTTGATAAAGAAAAATACCACGTGCACCGCTATGATCCCCAAGCCGATATTCCGAGACTTTTTGCCGATGCCTCCCGTATCGATGTGGCCCTTGTAATCCTTCATGGCGCCAACGGGGAGGATGGGACAGTGCAAGGCCTCCTTGACCTCCTAAACATTCCATATCAGTGCTCCGGTCCCCTGGGCAGCGCCTTAGCCATGAACAAACTGGCTTCCAAAAAACTTTATGAAGCTGCCGGCATTCCGGTGCCGGCCTATATGGGCGTGACCCGGAAGGCTGGAGTGGATGCAGCGGATTGTGCGGCGCGTGTAGGGCTTCCCATGGTGGTAAAGCCTGCAAGCTCCGGTTCCAGTATCGGCATGAGCATTGTCCGGACAGCGGATGCGCTGCCCGAGGCCCTGGAAATCGCATTTGCCGCAGATGAAACAGTCTTAATCGAGGAATATGTCTCGGGTATCGAAATCACAGGGGGGGTGCTTGGCAATGATACCCTGGAAGCGCTCCCGATAGTTGAAATTGTGCCGGCCGCCCATCACGAATATTTCAATTTTACCGCCAAATATACGGCCGGCGAAACCCGGGAAATCTGCCCTGCCCGGATCAGCGCGGAACTTACTAAACAGGCTCAGGATTTGGCCTTAAAAGCTCATCGCGCCTTATTCTGTAAAGGCTGCAGCCGCACGGATATGATTCTGCGCGAGGACCGGATTTACGTGCTTGAGACCAATACAATCCCCGGCATGACCCCGGCAAGCCTGCTGCCGCTAGCCGCAGAGACGCTGGGAATGAGCTTCGGCCAGCTCCTGGACCGATTGATTGAGCTGGGGATTGAGCGTCGAAAAACAGATATGGAGAAAGGACCGCGTTCATGAAGATCTTGATCATTGGCAGCGGCGGCAGAGAGCATGCGCTGGCCTGGAAAATGGCAAAAAGTCCGAAAGCCCGAAAAATTTACTGTGCCCCCGGCAATGCCGGCATCGCCCAGGCGGCCGAGTGCGTGGCCATTGATTCGGGCAATATCCCCAAATTACTGGCATTTGCCCGGGAAAAAGCCATGGATCTCACCGTGGTTGGCCCGGAGGCGCCTTTGGCGGATGGCATCGTGGATGAGTTTGAAAAAGCGGGTCTGAAAATTTTCGGGCCGACTAAAAAAGCGGCGGAGATCGAATCAAGCAAGTCCTTTGCCAAGCGGCTGATGCAGCGCTATAATATTTCGACAGCAGCGGGCCGGGCATTTACCGGATTTGAGAGCGCGAAAGAATACATCAATAAAATGGATGCGCCCATCGTGGTTAAAGCCGACGGCCTGGCTGCCGGCAAAGGGGTTATGGTCTGTGAAACCCGGGAGGCAGCGCTTGATGCTTTAGGCCGGATCATGAAAGAAGAAAGTTTCGGTGAGGCTGGTCGAAAGGTCGTGATCGAGGAATGCCTGACCGGGGAGGAAGCCTCGTTTATCGCGTTCACCGACGGCGAACATGTGGTTCCCCTGCCGGCGTCCCAGGATCACAAGGCGGTCTATGATAATGACCAGGGGCCGAACACCGGCGGCATGGGCGCCTATTCTCCGGCCCCGTTGGTGGATGCGGCCATGCAGCAAAAGATCCTCTCAGAGATTATGATTCCCACGGTCCGGGCCATGGCTGCGGAGGGCCGGCCGTATAAGGGTGTGCTTTATGCCGGATTGATGATTGAGCGGGATCAGGTCAAAGTGGTTGAATTTAATGCCCGCTTCGGAGATCCGGAAACCCAGCCGCTCTTGATGCGCATAAAATCCGATATCGTCCCGATAATGGAGGCTGTGGTGGACGGAGGACTCGATAAGTGCCGGATCGATGTGGATGAGCGGTTTGCCGTGTGCGTGGTTATGGCAGCAGAAGGCTATCCGGGATCCTATAAAAAAGGTATGGAAATTGCCGGACTGGATGCGGCGCGGAGACTGAAAGATGTCGAAGTGTTCCATTCCGGAACCGCGGGAAAAAACGGCAAACTGGTCACCAGCGGCGGCCGGGTACTTGGCGTGACCGCCCTTGGGGACACTATTTATAAGTCTATTGAAAAGGCCTATGAGGCGGCCGGCAAAATTAGCTGGAAAGGGGTTTACTATCGCTCGGACATCGGCCAAAAGGCAGTAAAACGGCTGGAAACGCCGCCCAGGGTGGGCATCGTCATGGGCAGCGACTCCGACTATAAGGTGATGCAGGCGGCCGGGGATATTTTGAAAAGCTTCGGCATCCCCTATGAGATCACCGTGGCATCCGCCCATCGCACGCCGGCCCGGGCCATGGAGTTCGCCGCATCTGCTCTGGATCGCGGCATGCGGGTCATTATTGCAGGCGCCGGCCATGCCGCGCATCTGGCCGGCGTATTGGCCGCCCACACCACGCTGCCGGTAATCGGGGTCCCGATTGACTCCTCGGCCCTGTCCGGCTGGGATTCCCTGCTCTCAACCGTTCAGATGCCGCCGGGGGTGCCGGTGGCCACCATGGCCATTGGCAAGTCCGGGGCCAGAAACGCAGGCATTCTGGCGGTTCAGATCCTCTCCGTTTCAGATCCCGAGCTGCAGCGTCAGCTATCGGAATTTAAATCGGAAATGGCGGAAAAAGTTGAGCAAAAGGCAGCAGCCCTCAAATTTTAATTCCCGGTTTGTTTCAATTGACCCGGTTGCGCCGGAGCAGATTTTAATCCGGCAGGCGGCGGAGCTGATAAAAACCGGCCGCCTGGTGGCATTTCCCACGCGCGCCCTCTATGGAATCGGCGCAGATATTTATCAGCCGGATGCGGTCTCCCGGGTTTTTCAGGCCAAACGCCGGGCCGCGGATAAGCCCGTTTCCGTGCTGATCCGATCTGAAGCCCAGTTAAATGAGCTGGCCGACGACATTCCGGAAACGGCAAGGCGGTTGATGCACCGATTCTGGCCGGGTCTTATCACCCTTGTCTTTGCCGCCGGACCAAACGTGCCGCTGGCGCTTACCGGAAATACCGGCAAAATCGGTATTCGGATGCCCGCGCACCCCGTGGCTGATGCCCTGCTCGCGGAGTTGACCCATCCGATCACCGGCACCAGCGCCAATTTATCCGGTGAGCCGGGATGCGCGCAAATTTCGGAGCTTGCTTTAGATGTTGCCAACAAGATGGCGATGATCCTTGATGCCGGACCCTTGGCAGGCGGCGCCGGATCGACCGTAGTGGATGTCACCGCAGATCCGCCCGTTGTATTGCGCGAAGGCGGGGTGTCTGAGATTGACATTCTAAATAGCCTGAAATAAAAACTTCGGGCATTTGGCAATTAGAAAGTGACGCGAAAAGGCGGCCGGATCAGGCAAGCCGGGTTTTAGTTTCGATCAAGCCATCCCTATTGACAGGATGGCTCAATTCTCATATATAGAATGACATTGTGCCGGAGTGGTGGAATTGGTAGACGCAGAGGACTCAAAATCCTCCGGGCCCTGCGCCCTTGCGAGTTCGAGTCTCGCCTCCGGCACCATTAATCCTTTCTTTTAACTGTTCAAGGCGATCGTCTTCCGTCCTTATTCAAAAAGCTTTTTGAATTCCCCATATCCGGATTCTTCCAATTCATCCTCAGGTATAAACCGAAGCGCGGCGGAGTTGATGCAGTAGCGAAGACCGGTGGGCGGCGGCCCGTCGTTAAATACGTGACCCAAGTGTGAGTTTGCATGCCGGCTTCGCACCTCGGTGCGGGACATGAATAAGCTCCGGTTTTTCTTTTCCACCACGGCATCCGGTTTGATCGGCCGGGTAAAACTCGGCCATCCGGTGCCGGAGTCGAATTTGTCCGTTGATGAAAAAAGCGGCTCACCCGAGACCACATCCACATATATGCCGGCTTTCTTGTTGTCCCAGTATTCATTGTCAAACGGCGGCTCGGTTTTATCTTTTTGGGTGACCGCGTATTGAAGAGGGGTGAGTTTTTCTTTCAATTCCGCATCCGGCGGCCGGCTATAAGCCCCGGTATCCTTTTCCGATTCCTGCTCTAATTCCTTTTCGTTTTTCCACACCTTTTCCAGGAACTGATCCCGGCCGGAGCCGTGCCGATAGAATTTGTACCGAATGGGATGGGTTTTGTAATAATCCTGGTGATAGTCTTCCGCCGGGTAGAATTTATTCAGCGGCACGATTTCAGTGACAAGCGGTTTTTCAAACCGGCCGGACGCGGAAAGCGCTTTGCGGGAAGCCTCTGCCGCTTTTTTCTGTGCCGCGTTATGGTAAAAAATGGCGGAACGGTACTGTGTGCCCCGGTCCACGAATGAGCCGCCCGCATCCGTGGGGTCAATCTGCCGCCAGAAAACATCCAGCAGCTGTTCATAGGAGACTTTTTCCGGATCATAGCTAACCTGAATGGCTTCGGCGTGGCCGGTTCTGCCGGCGGCGACTTCCTCATAGGTCGGATCCGCTGTCTGTCCGCCGGTGTATCCGGAGACTACCTTGTATACGCCGTCAATCTTTTCAAACGGCGCCTCCATGCACCAGAAACAGCCGCCCGCAAACGTGGCGGTTTCAAAGTTTTCCGGCAGTTTTTCAGTTTTATGCGAACGGGAGCCCACCGTGTCTCCCTGACAGCCGGTATATGTGCCCATGATGAATAGCCCCATAAAAATTAATATGATATGTTTAAAATAGGTCATATTGTGCCTCTTGCCTGGTTAAATTGCAGCTAATACCCAGTTAAGATAATGCAGCATTTTAATCCTTCAATCCCTGTTTTAGAAATAGCGAGCTCCAAAATAAAAAATGCCGTCTCCCCCTTAAGCTTTGGGGAAACGGCATTTTTATCGGGTGTTGCGTTTAAGCGGTGCCGTCTATTGCGGCAGCATCTGGGTCACTATTTTCTGGGTGCGTTCCTTGATCAGGGGCATGGCCTCTTCCTGCTTCATGTTCATCTGGTTGGCCCAGTCGGGGAGGGGGGAGAGAAGCGGCAAACTGCGCGCCGGGGTCGTGCCGAGAGTCGGCTTGCCGAAGTGAAAATCGCTATTGCCTCTTTCGGTATTTTGCCGCAACTTCCACCGCTGTATAGCCTTCGTAATCATCACTCGGCCGCATGATGATGCGGACCCTGTCTTCGGCTTTTGTCGCCTCTATATATTTTTTATTCTGGGTTTCGGCTGTTTTTGCGATTTCCCAGTCCTTTTTTTCCATTTCCGTTTCATAGAAGGTCATCACTTCATCTGCAGCCGCTTCTGCGGCGTAGGAAACCACATGGGAGATACGGCCTTCTTTTTCCATCTTCTGATAAGAAGTCCGAACGGAGCCGGGATAAACGGGGATGCCTTCGGGGTCGGAGCCGGAGACTTCTTCGGGACGCTTTTTGCCGTCCTCGGTTTTTGCCGGTTCTGGACTTACGGGTTTGGAATCAGCGGCGTCCGTATCCGCATCCGGCGTACGCCAGACTGCGGCAACGGTTTCTTCGTTATACCGGGTCACGCCCAGGCCCATCCGCCGGCCGTTTTTGGCCAGTTCGGCGCCCTTTAATTTGCCCTTTAGGTATTGAGAAACAGAAGCAAACTGGTCGGGGGCCATCTCCATGGCCTCCATTTCCTTTTTCACTTCCCAGCCGTCTTCCTTGTAATATTGAATAAACCTGTCGTAGATGTGATCGGCAGATTCATCCGAAGTCGTGATCCTGACGGTTTTATCTCCCTGCGGCAGGTCGATCTTATAGGCCTTGTCTAAAAACTGCGGCGGCATGCCGGTTTCGGCCTTTGTTCCGCCGGCAAATTGTATGATCGAGGAAACTTTCATGCCCAGTTTATCGGTTACAAACGGCACAATGGTGTGCCGGTTCAAGTAGCCGATTACCGCCAACGCCGCCACCAGTAAAATTATTATGACAAATACGGTTAAGCAGCCGGGCAGACAGCCTTTTTTCTTTAATTTTGACTCTTGTGTCAAATTCGCCTCCGGCAAAAAATCGCGTTTTATTCAATGGAATCCGCAATGTCTGCGAGCGGGACTTGCTCTGCCAGTGAAACCAGTGCTTTTTCGCTGTCAAAGGAGGCGGTTTCAATGATCACCAGGGTGTTTTTTTGTGCCGCAATCATCAGGTTGCTTTTGCCCCCTTTCTTGTGCAGGCTAAGAACGGCTTTATGCCCTGAAATTTCTGTCGTTTTGACGTTTTTTTCCGCGGTTTCCATGTTAAACCTCTGCAGGGTTTCAAATTTTTTCATTATCGGGGCATCCGTACCGGTTACTATGGAAACGCGAAGCGCTTTTCCCTCCTCGTCGGCATATTGTTGTTTCAGAGTGGCCCATGACTGCGAGCCTTTTTCCATGTTCATGCCTTCCGGCTCGCCGTGTTTGTCCAATCCGCGGATGCTTTCGGGAAGAAGGGGAACCCAGTCCCTGTAGTCGAGGGCATTGGTCGCTGATGAGGCGAAGATAAAACCCAATACAATCATAAAAATGCTAACGGATTTTCGCATTTGGGCCTCCTTTTGAATATGGCTTTATCAAGAGGGCTTTTGGTTATTGAGCGGGCAATTCTTCGACCATCTGTTGAATTGCCTTTTTTACAACCTTGGCCGTTTGCGGCGACAGGGCCTTTCCTGCCGCGCCGCCGAGAACGCCGCCGGCAACACCGCCTACAACCCTGCCGGAGCCGCTGCCGATCTGGGAGCCGGTTAAAGCGCCGATCACTGCGCCCCCGGCTGTTGCAAGCGTTTCTCCGCTGCCGCCACCTCCGGTGCCGACCCAGAGAATCTCTGCGGTCTCCGTGTTGATCATTTTTCCGGTAACACTTACTTTTTCTCCTTCCACGTTGGCATCGAGCGTTATAACGGCCGGGACATTCAAGACCTTGCCCAGCCGGGCCGCCTCGGAATCAGTGGTGCGGTCGGAGCGTTGAAAATCCTGTTCATCCAATATTTTGTTCACTCTGCTTCTTTCGATCACGCGATAGCCTTTTTTAAGCATCTCGGCGATAAAGAAATCCTCGACCTGGTTTTTCGGCGCTTCGCCTCTAATGTCTCCCGAAACATCGACCAGTGCGACTTTTTCCGGCGAAACATCATGGAAAGCAGGAGAAATTGTACTGTCTCCTGTGGCGCAGCCGGCTGACCCGATCAAAAGAAAGCTCAATAATAAAATCCGAAACAATGTAGAATATTTCATTTCTGACCTCCACTTTGTTTGAAATAATCGGTTATTTATAATAGTTAGCCTACAGGCGATTTTTTTATGAAGCAAATAGAAAATTCGGACTCGAAATGCGCGCAAGACATCGGCATAAAATCTTTCCTCTTGGATATTGCTCACGCATGGCCCCTGCATCCTCTATTGGTCCGGTCGGTTCGTGTCGGTGTAATGATCAGTGAACCGGCCGGGATGGAAAAAGTCAGAAACCGCTGACCGCAAAAGCCAGCCGCGACGACGTGATCCGGGCAAACAACGGCGGCTATGTGGGCCTTGCCACCCACTATTGAGTGAAAAAAATCCCGGTGATGAACAAAAGGCGTTTCTGTCAATCTTTAAAATCGTTTATGGGAATTGCTAACCGTTTAGGAAGTAAATCCGATAGCCGCTTCTTAACAGATGGTTAGCATGGATCCGGATTTTGCAAGGGGCAGGGGGGAGTGAGAAAAAAATTTGTATCATCTAATGAGGCGGCAAATAGGGAGTTAGCCAGAAGGGCCCGGCAATGGGGTGCCCTTCTGGCTTCACAGGGCGGAGGGGGGCCGTTACTGCTGTTACTTGTTCATTTCATAGGTATCCCGAAGGGCATACACATGGTTTTTCCAGAACCGGTCGAACCGGTCGTAGTCGACCACCGGTTTTCTGAGCATCTTAAGGCACATCTCCTGCTGCTTTTCGCTGCTGTCGCGCTTGTAGTAGACTTCCAGCGCGTATTTTGAAAAATCGCGGACCATGAAGTCAAAAATCTGCTCCAGCAGGTCATCGTCGAATTTCTCCATATTGTATTTTTCGATAATCAGCTGCCCGTAGGCCACCAGGGTGAAAAGCTCGCCGATGGTAAGCAGAAAGTCAATGTTCTGGGCCTGCTCTTTGGAGGGCGCGGCATTGACGAGAAAGTCCGTGAAGGCCTTGATCTGCTCCTTGAACACATTGATGTTCGGGGTGTCAACGCTGTTGTAGGCGAGGTTGTAGTCGTGGAACTGGATTTTTCCAAGTCCCTTGGTCGGTCCCTGGTTAAACAGGAATTCGTCATCCGCCGGGTCGTCCCGCTTGGGAATTTCCGGAAACTCTCCTGGATTGAAGAAGTAATTGGCGATAAACTTGATGATAAGGGCCATATTCACATGGACCGTGCCTTCCAGCTTTGGCAGGGACCGGATGTCTTTGGCCGCCATTTCAAAGTAGACGTCTTTTTCGAAACCCCGCGCGGCAATCACGTCCCAGAGCAGGTTGATGACCTCTTCGCCCTGGGTGGGCACCTTCATCTTTACCATCGGGTTATACAAGAGATACCGGCGGTCCTCGGCCGAGGCGGAACGGAAATAGTCGGTGGCCCGCTGGGAGAAGATCTTCATGGCCGCCAGGCGGGTATAGGCATCCACGAACAGCTGCTTGATGTGCGGAAAATCCGTGACATAGTTGCCATAGAGGTTCCGGTGGCTGGCGTGGTTGATGGCCTCATAAAAGGCGTGGGTGCAGATGCCGATGGCGCCCCAGCCCAGGTTGAATTTGCCGACGTTTACGGTGTTTAATGCCGCATCCCAGGCTTCCCGGCCGTATTCGAGGATGTCGTCATCGGTGATCGGATAGCTGTTTAAGGCGTATTCCGCCACATAGCCCTCCCAGTTGACCACGTTCTGGATAAGATCATAGTTTTCATGATAGGGGCTTACCGCAAAAAATACGTAGTCATCGGTTTCCGAATCCTTGCCGAAAGTGGAAACCAGGGCCGCCTTGTTGGCGTTGCCGATATAGTATTTGCCGCCGTCTGCCACGTATTTGCCGTCGCCTAAAGGCGTCAGCGACATTTCCGATGAATAGAGGTCCGCCCCGTGGGCCCGCTCGGAGAGGCCGAAGGCGAAGATGCCGCCGTCTTTTAACATCTGGGCGGTTTTCTGCTTTATTTTTTCATTCTTGCTCATCCAGATGGGGCCTAAGCCCAGGATGGAAACCTGCCAGGCATACCAGTGGGAAAGGTTGTAAAATCCCAGAATTTCATTGAAATCGCAGTTTCGGTAGGTGTCCCAGCGGGTGTCCGGGTCATCCGGTGCATAGGGGGCCGGGGTCAGCAGCTTGGCAAAGACCTGGTTTTCTTTTAGAAAATCAATAAAGTCCTGGTACCAGATTCGTTCGTGGCTGGCCTCCTTGAGTTTGGCCTTACCCTTGTTTTCAAAGAATTCAACAGTTTTTTTCATCAGCTCCCGGGATTCGGGGTCAAGATGCTCAAACGTTTCGGTTTTGGGGTTAAGCAGCATGAAATCTCTCCTTTTTATTAAAGTAATGGCGCTTGTTGGTTTGTATACGAACTATCTGGGCGCATGCCCCGGCTGAATTATCGAAGCATGCGATGTTGCAGCCATATTCGTCGTCCAACACCGGTTAAATCAAATCCCGAAGAAGCCGTTTAAAAAGAATCTGCTCCTCCGGGGAAAAGCTTCCCACTATTTCCTTATTGGATGCTTTTCGTTCTTCAATCAAATCCGGTTTGAAGCGGTTGGCCTGCGCAGACGGATATATCCGCTGAATGCGGCGGTCCTCCGGGTCCGGGTGCTTTTCGATCCATCCGGTCTCGGCCATCCGGTCCAAAACCCCCGATAGCGTCGCCTTGTCCAGAATCAAAAGCTTTGAGATCTCGGTTGCGGTCATGCCCGGTTCATACCAGAGCCCTTCAAGCACCAGGTGCTGCATATTGGTCAGCCCGTAAGGGCGCAGCCGTTTGTTAAACTCCGCATGGGCCTTCTGGTAGGCTTTGCCCAGCAGAAAGACCATGCATTCCGGTAAATCCTCGGGTAAATTAGACATCCATTAGATCCTTTGTATACAAACAATTTTTTTAAAATGATCCACCGGCCATGTCAATGGTAATTTTGTCGATTCTTGCTTGTTCAGTCCGGCTGTGTTAAAAAGAATAAAAAGCCAACCGGAATACTGCCAACAGAAACCCGCCAGCAAAGGATTTTTGTATGAATTGTCCCAAATGCAACCACTCCCTTTCCCGAACCAATCCCCCGGGCGCCGGCGCGGCAAATGCCGGCCCCATATTTTTTTGTGAAAATTGCGGCTGGGGAAAAGAACGGCTTGAAAAACAAGCAGCCGGGCATGCAGAAGCCGCAGCGGCGGCTGTGGATCTTTCCGCCGCTACCTGGATCAAGCTGATTGGTCTTTGGGTTTTGTCCGCAGCGTTTGTGCTCGCGCCTTATGTGCTGCTGGTGAAAGCCCCGCTCCTTTTCGGCGGCGCCGATCCGGCGGTATTTAATGCCGTGGCCGCCTCGGAGCGAATGGCCGCCGCGTTAAATCCCCATTACTGGATCGTGGTTGCGGTCTACCTCCTGATCTGCTGGACATTCAATCCGCCGGAATTCGACCGGCACAATATGGGCTGGTTCGGCGGCCTGGTGGACAACCCGTTTTCGTTTACCGATGATATCAACCGGACCAAATTTAAAATTCTGCTGCTCATGGTACCCGGAAAAATCATCAAAATGACGCTTACGGCCACCTACCGGCTGGCAATGGCCTTTACGAATGCCGCATAATTTGCTGATCAATGCTGAAAAACGCGCTGTCAATAACATCAATTAACGACCGGCCCTTCTTCTGCTCCTGGAGCGGCGGCAAGGATTCATGCCTGGCCCTCTATCACGCCATCCAAAACGGCGGCATCCCCAGAGCGCTTTTTACCATGATGACCGAGCCGGGCGATCGGTCCCGCTCCCATGGGCTGCCCGCGAAGCTTATCAATTGCCAGGCGGCATCTCTGGATATCCCCCAAATTATGCGCGGCGCAGCCTGGGAGACCTATGAGGCAGTCTTTTTGGACAAAATGCGGGAGTTAAAGGATGACGGCATCGAATGCGGGGTGTTCGGCGACATTGATCTGGCCGGTCATCTGGAGTGGGTGGAACGGGTCTGTCAATCTGCCGGAATCCGGCCCTATGAGCCCCTGTGGCAGCGTGAGCGGAAGGGACTTCTGCAGGAATTTTTGGATTTAGGCTTCAAGGCCATGATCGTGAGCGTTAAGGATGACTTGTTAAGCCGTGATTTTCTGGGGCGGATACTCGATGCACAGGTGATCGCGGAGATGGAAAACATCGGCATTGATGCCTCCGGCGAAGAAGGCGAGTACCATACGGTGGTAGTTGACGGCCCGATTTTTAAGTGCCCGCTCCATTTGAATCAAAAAGAAAAGGTCCCGATAAGCGGGTACTGTTTTCTGGATGTGGCCGTAAATGGTAGCCATCAAAAGGGGTTGCCAGATCCTTGGTAATAATTCAGTGAATAAAAAAATGGGGCGGGGCTTTAAAAAAAGCCCCGCCCCGCTGGTTTATCAATTTAATTATTGTTTGGTCAGCTTAAAGGTACCGCAGCATCCGTCCGCTAATTCGCCAGGCTAGCTGATTGGCCCGGCGCAATATACCTGGTTGGAAACAAAGTCCTTGTATTGTTCAAAGTTTTCGGTGAAAAGCTCCGCCAGTTCCCGGGCCTTTTGATCATAGGCGGCCTTGTCCGGCCAGGTGTTTCGGGGAGTCAGTATTTCAGAGGGGACCCCCGGGCATGCGGTTGGCACACTCAGGCAGAAGGTTGGATCCTGAATGTATTCCAAATCATCGAGTCGGCCGTCCAGGGCGGCATTTAGGATCGCCCGGGTATATTTAATGGAAATCCGCTCCCCCACCCCATAGGGGCCGCCGGTCCAGCCGGTGTTTAAGAGCCAGCAGCGGACGTTGTGTTTTTCAATTTTTTTGGCCAGCAGCTTTGCGTATTCACTGGGGCGCAGCGGCATAAAGGGCGCCCCGAAGCAGGTACTGAATGTGGCTTTAGGTTCGGTCACGCCTTCTTCAGTGCCGGCGACCTTTGCCGTATAGCCTAACAGGAAGTGGTATGATGCCTGCTCCGTCGTTAATTTTGAGATAGGCGGCAGAACCCCGAAGGCATCGGCGGTTAAGAAGACAATGTTTTTCGGATGACCGCCCATGCCTTCTTTGACAATATTGTCCAGATGCGTCAACGGATAGGCGGCCCGGGTGTTTTCCGTTATGCTGTCATCATTTAAATCCACCATCCGGGTCTCCTCATCGCAGACCACGTTTTCCAGAATGGTGCCGAACTTGCGGGTGGTTTCATATATCTCGGGTTCGGCTTCTTTTGACAATCGGATCACTTTGGCGTAACAGCCCCCTTCAAAATTAAAAATCCCGTGATCACTCCAGCCATGCTCGTCATCGCCGATTAAAGCCCGTTTTGGATCGGCTGAAAGGGTGGTTTTGCCTGTGCCGGAGAGCCCGAACAGCAGGGCGGTGTCGCCTTTTTCGCCCACATTGGCGCTGCAGTGCATGGAAAGCACGTGTTTTTGTGGCAGGATATAATTTAAGGCGGTGAACACGGATTTCTTGATTTCACCGCCATAGTAGGTGCCGCCGATTAATACGAGTTTTGCGGAGAAATTGACCAGGATAAAGGTTTCTGAGTGGATGCCGTCAAGCTCGGGGTTGGCCAGGAATTTAGGCATGGCGATCACGGTGAACTCCGGCGTGAAATCTTTCAGTTTGCTGCGGTCCCGGATACGGATCAGAAGGTTTCTGGCAAAAAGGGACTGCCAGGCATATTCGGTAATGACCCGGATGGCCAGCCGGTATTCTTTATCCGCCCCGGCATATACATCCTGGACAAACAGTTCCCGATCCTGCATATAAGCCTTAAGCCGCTCAAAGACATTATTAAATTTGTCCGGATCATAAGCGATATTCACCTGGCCCCAGTTGATTTTGTCCTCCGTGTTTTCATCCCGGACAATGAACTTGTCATTTGGCGCCCGCCCGGTGCTGATAGGGGATTCCGAAGGCCGGACAACCACGAGCGGCCCCAAATGGCTTATGACCCCTTCGTCCCTTTTCGTCGCCTGTTCATAAAGCTTGGGAGAGTTTAAGTTCCAGTGGACTTTTTTGATATTCCGGATACCTAAATATTCAAGCCCGGGCTCCAGTTTTTTCAACTCGTAAAAAGGTTTCATAACGGCTCCTTAAACAGCGGCCTGTGTTAAACAAAGATTTTCAGCTTGGGGACATCTTAGTTTATCATAAACGCAACTGCCGGCTTGTCAAATTCAGCTGCCCGGTTCCTGAAGAAAGGTGAAGGCGGGTGGATAAAAAATGCATTTTGGACTTTAATTGTTTGCAGGTATCTTCTAAATTAACCGTTTGTGAGTAATGACACCCGGCATTTGGATACAACTTTTATTGATTGAAAAATATTAATACAACTTTTAAAGCTTTTAAGGAGCGACCATGCAGATGCTGACCCTGGACTATATCCGCAACGCAGTGGCAGATACGGAGATTATTTTCAAGCGCGGCGAGCGGCTCTTTGAATACGGGGCCTGTGTGGGTGGGTGCCTGGATGCTGAAAACGGGCGATTCGAATATACGGTGGACGGCAATTACGGCGACTATACCATTGAAATCCAGTTTAACGGAGACCGGCTTGAAACCTATTGTGACTGCCCGTATCCCGGCGCGGGATGCAAGCACACGGTGGCGGCGCTGCTGGATATAACACAGAATTTTAATTTCAAATCCTCTAAAAAGCCGCCGGAACCGGCATCCGAAGCAGCGCCGTCCCCCTATCTGAGCCGGCAGGAAATCAGGGCCCAGGCCCTTGAGGACCGCCAAAAACGGGCCAAAACCGAAAATTTTCAGATCACCGCGGGGGATATGTATAAGGGCGAGCATCTGGTGGAAACCCCGGCCGGCAAACAGTATACGGTGACCCTCCATGATCCGGAAAACGGCACCGGCCATTGCTCCTGTCCGGATTTTGAAACCAACCGGCTCCAGACCTGCAAGCATTTGATTGCGGTCCACCGGCTGCTTAAAGAGCATAAAGGGTTTAAGCAGAAAGCCGCTAAGGAGGTATTCCCGTTTGTGGATATTTTCTGGGATGCAGCGGCTGAGCGGCCCCGGGTTTTCTGTGAGCATCCGGAAAACGAGCCGGAATCGCTCCGCCAGGTCATTGAAGATAATTTCGACCCGGACGGCCTCTTTCAAAAATCCGATTTGGGCGAATTTACCCCGCTTCTGGATCTGCCGGACCAGTTCAAGCGGGTGCGCATTGCCGGCACCGTATATAAAAAGCTGGAAACCTACTGGGCGGAGCGGCAGCTGGCCGAACTTTCCCGGCAGACGGAACCGGATTTTTCAGTGATCAAAACCCGGCTCTATCCTTACCAGGAAGAGGGCGTGCGTTTTGCCCTATACAAAAAGGCGGCGCTCATCGGCGATGAGATGGGGCTTGGCAAGACGCTGCAGGCCATCGCCGCCTCCATACTCAAACGGGATATATTCGGGTTCTCCCGGGTGCTGGTGGTCACCCTGGCATCCCTGAAAGAGCAGTGGAAGCGCGAGATTGACCGGTTTACTGACGAAAATGCGGTGATCATCGCCGGCAGCGCGGCTAAGCGCCGGCAAATCTATGATAGTGATGATGCCTTGTTCAAAATCACCAACTACGAGGCCGTGCTGCGGGACGTGGGCCCGATTTCCCGCTTTAAGCCGGATATTGTTATTCTTGACGAGGCGCAGCGGATCAAGAACTTTAACACCAAGACCGCGGATGCAGTCAAGCGCCTGCCCCGCAAACATGCCATGGTGCTTACCGGTACGCCGCTTGAGAACAAGCTGGAGGATGTCTACTCCATCATTCAGTTCCTGGACCCGGACCGGCTGTCGCCCCTATGGGCGTTTGCGGCTGAGCATTTTATGTTAAGCCGTGAGAAAAAAGGCAAAATCCTGGGTTATCGGAACCTGGACAAGCTCCATCAGGAGCTTCAGCCCATCGTCATCCGCCGGAAAAAAATGGATGGGCTGGACCAGCTGCCGGAAGAGCTGGTCAACAATTATTATATCGAACTGACCGATCAGCAGAACAAGATCCACGGCGGCTATGCCCAGTCGCTGCTGCCCCTGATGAACAAGAAATTCTTAACGCCCATGGATCTGCGGCGCATCCAGGAGCTTTTGCTCAAAATGCGGCAGGTATGCAATTCTACGTACCTGATCGATCGAAAAACCCAGATTTCCCCAAAATTAAAGGAGCTTGAATCGATTCTCTCTGATCTGGCCATCCAGGAGGGCCGCAAGATCGTTATTTTCTCCGAATGGACGACCATGACCTACCTGATTGCACGCCACCTCTCCAATGCGGGGATACCGTTTGTGGAGCTCTCCGGAAAGATACCGGTCAACCGCCGCCAGGCGCTGATTGATGAATTTACCAATAATCCGGACTGCCGGGTATTTCTGTCCACGGATGCCGGGGGTACGGGGCTGAATCTCCAGGCCGCTGACTGCGTGATCAACTTCGAACTTCCCTGGAATCCGGCGCGGATGAACCAGCGCATCGGCCGGGTCAGCCGTATCGGCCAGGAGAGCGGCACGGTCAATGTGATCAACCTGATTGCCAAAAACAGCATTGAAGAAAGAATTTATGCGGGGATTCAGCTGAAAACCGATCTGTTTCAGGGGGTTTTTGACGGTACCACGGATATGGTGGAATTTTCCCGGGAAAAGCGCACAGAGATGTTAAACCAGCTTCGGGAAATGATGGAGGAGGCGCCCGAGCCGGTCTCGCCGGAGCCTTCGGCCGCCGAAGAGATCCCCGAGGATACGCCGCATTATTTAAACCCAGAGGTGTTTAAGGACCAGGCGGAAGGGGCGTTTGCCTATGATGCGGAGGAGGCGGGCGGGGCGGCCCGCGAGCAAGCCGGGACAGATGACTCCGCCGGACAGCCAGCCGCAGCCGCGGAACGTTCGGACTCGGCCGGCGGGGATTCAGCAGCCGCGGTTTTGGCGGATCAGCCCCCGGAGAAGATGGAGGCGGTACTCAACTCCGGCATGGCATTTATCGGCGGGCTCCTTGAAATGGCCACTGGTCAGAAGATTGAGACCAGCGAGACATCCGATAAAATGGTCCGGATCGATAAGGAAACCGGAGAAGTCACCATGAAATTCAAACTGCCCGGATTCTAGAAGGATGGGTATGCCCCGATGGACAGACAATGCCGCGGTCATGGCCTCGAAATTCGTGAACAGTACCAACCGCCACGTGTTTTTGACCGGCCGGGCCGGCACCGGCAAGACCACGTTTCTGCAGGATATCAGCCGGCGCACCCATAAAAACACAATCATTGCAGCGCCCACCGGCATTGCCGCCATCAATGCCGAGGGTGTTACCCTCCACTCCCTGTTTCAGCTGCCGTTTGGGGCGTTTATCCCCACTGAACAGTATCCAGGGGAGGAGGCGCCCGCGTTTGAGCTGAATACCCCGCAGACGCTCCGGCGGCATGTCAAAATGCAGGCGGCCAAGCGCAATATGCTAAAGAAACTGGAACTCCTGGTAATTGATGAGGTGAGCATGCTGCGGGCGGATCTTTTGGATGCCATTGATACGGTGCTCAGGTTTATCCGGCGGCAGCCGCACCTGCCATTCGGCGGGGTCCAGATTCTCTTTATCGGCGATCTCCTGCAGCTGCCGCCGGTGGTTAAGGATCCGGAATGGAACGTGCTCGGCCAGTATTATCCGACCCTTTTTTTCTTCGGCGCCCGGGCCTTTGCCGAAAAGCCGCCCATTTATCTGGAACTCGAGCATATTTACCGGCAGAGCGATGAAGCATTTATATCAATCCTAAACAATTTGCGGGATGGATCGCTAAGTGCTGAGGACATCGAGCTGTTGAACCGGCATCACCGGCCGGACTTCAAGGCCGCGCCCGGCGACGGGTATGTCTATCTTACCACCCATAACCGCAAGGCGGACCGGATCAATGAGGCAGAGCTAAACAAACTGCCCGGTAAAACCTTTCGTTATCATGCGGAAGTGGAAGGGACCTTTGATGCGCATACATTTCCGCTGGACCCGGTGCTGACGCTTAAAAAGGATGCCCAGGTCATGTTTATTAAAAATGACCCGACCGGGGAGCAGCGGTTTTTCAACGGCAAAATCGGAAGGGTCGAGGCGCTGCGGGAAGACGGGGTCAAAGTGGGGTTCTCAGACGGCAGTGCCTCGGTCTGGGTGGAATCCTATAAATGGGAGAACAAGCGCTACACCCTGGACAAGGAAACAAACGAAATCCAGGAAAAAGTGGTGGGCAAGTTTTCCCATTTTCCGCTCAAGCTGGCTTGGGCGATTACGATCCATAAAAGTCAGGGGTTGACCTTTGACAAGGCGGTTATCGATGTCTCTCAGGCCTTTGCCGCCGGCCAGGTATATGTGGCGCTCTCCCGGCTGACCTCCCTGGACGGCCTCGTGCTGACCGCCCCCTTTCGCTGGGAGGCCATGCCGCCGGAACCCGCGCTTTTGGACTTTATGAGCCGGAAAACCGATACCCAAAGCCTGCATCCATCCCTACAATCCGCCTCCCTGGCCTATCTGGCAGAGATGGTCCGGGAGGCGTTTGATTTTAGTGGGTTATGGTCCGGGGTCAGCTATCACCGGCGCACCTATACCAAGGATGCCGCGCACTCGAAAAAGCAGACCTTTCTGGACTGGGCGCAGTCCCTACAGGCAGACCTCCGGCCCGTAAAAGAGGTGGGGGATAAGTTTTTAAAACAGCTGGACCGGATTCTGCAGACCGGGCCGGATGACGATTTATCCTACCTTCAGGAGCGGATCGAGGCGGCCAGAGGCTATTTTGAGCCGATATTTGCCGGATTTTCCGAACGGATCGGGCGGCATATCGCGGACTTGAAAAAACAGAAGAAGGGCGTCAAGCAGTATATCCGGGAACTCGAGGAGCTGGAGCTTTTATTTTACAGCCAGGTCCAGAAAATCTATAAGGCCCGGGATTTGGTCGCCTCGATCCGAAGCGGTAAAGAGTTGACCAAAGCCGGCATGAAGGTCCCGCCGCATGAAAATGCCCCGGTCCCGGGCCAGGGCCCGGTCAAAAAGGAACCTGATACCCGGAAAAAGCCGGACACCAAAACCGTCAGCCTGGAGTTGTTCAATCAGGGCAAGACCGTCGGAGAGATCGCCGCTGAACGCTCGCTGGCCATCACAACCATCCAGGGCCACATTGCGCACTGCGTTGAAGCGGGCGAAATCGACATCTCCCGGTTGGTCTCTCAGGCGGCGCTTGATGAAATCGATGCCGCATTCAAGCAGCTGGAGACCAATTACCTCAAACCGGTGTATGAATTTTTTGCTGAAAAATACGATTACGGCACGCTAAAATATGCCGCCGCGTTTATCCGTCAGAAACGAGAGTAATCCCCCCGGGCCGCAGCCCGGGATTGAGTGTAAAAGTAACTTCATTTGCACCTTAAAGGCACTAAGATACTGAGGCACTGAGGCACTGAGGCACTGAGGCACTGAGGCACTGAGGCACTGAGTTTGTATAACATTTAACTGTGAATCCTGAACTGTGAACTTCGGTGTTCAGGTTTCAGGAAAAACACTATGCCGCTGCTGAAACTTGAAACCTGAACACTGAAACCTCTTAAACGGGATTGCTAATCGGCTGCCACCGCTTTAATAAAGCATGTGTCGCTGTCATCAAAATCCCGCGGGCCGGGGTCCGTCTCCACAGCCGCGGCGGCTTCTTCTCCGATGATGGCGTGCGCCCGGGTCGTGGGATGGATGGGATCATAGAAGAGAAAATCCTCGGCATCACCGTTGACATTCCCGGTCGGATTGCCTTCGGCGTCGAGTTCCAGGTAAGTGCCGGTGGTGTTGTTGAAAATTCCCTGGTTAATCAGGCTGTTCATAAGAGAAAAGGCATCCAGAGAGACCACAGAAACACCCGAGTTCTGGAATTCAATGGCCTCAAGGGATACGGAAAGCGCTTTATTAAAACCTTGAGTCAGCTCGCTGATTTGGGCCCGTTTATCCTCCGGCAGTTGATTAAAGGCCGGGGTTTTGGATAAATCCGGGAGGGTTAAGACCAGAAAATTCCGGGCGCCGGCATCTATTAAATCGGTCATTGCCGCCTTGATGTTGGCCATGGCCCCCTGGACAAGCGCCTCGGCGGTGGCGGCGGAAGACTCTCTGAGGATGAATTTTCGCAGATCGTTGCCGCCGATCCAGATGGTAAACAAGGTGTCTTCGGAGTTAAATTCCGGCACTTCGCTTACATAAGTGTCGACCTGGCCCACCATGCCGAGCGGCGGGAGATTGCCCGCATCAATGGCGGCCTGAAGATCTTCATCCGAGTGCCCTTTGCTCATGGCTCCGCCGATGGCATTATTGTCTATACTTTCCGGATCAATATCCAGTTCAACAGCCATGTATTCCACCCAAACGCAAGGGGTCCCCTGGCAGTTTGTAAAGGCTTCGGGTGCCTCGGAGACATACTGGTTCAGTCCGTTATGGTCGGTCAGGCTGTCCCCGAAAGCCACGACATGGGCGTATGGCTCGGCATGCAGCGGGCTTGACAGGGAGAGGAGCAATAAAATACAGGTAAGGGTGCAAATGGTGATGCGGGTCAATTTTCTGATCATTGGAACCTCCATTTTTTTGCCGGTTGTTATTGAATCGCCAATTGCTGAAATTGGCAGTCACATAAAATTTGGACATGACGCATGGGTTGCGGCTGAAGAACCGATTCCAAGTATGATGGATTTACCATAAAATGCAAGCGTTAAACTGGAAACAGTCGGTTCTGGCCTTTCTGCATCCCCGGGTCATCACCATGCTCTTTTTCGGCTTTTCCGCCGGACTGCCGCTTCTGCTGATTTTTTCCTCCCTTTCCCTCTGGCTCCGGGAGGCCGGGGTGGAGCGCGCTGATGTGACGTTTTTCAGCTGGGCCGCCCTGGGCTACTCCTTTAAATTCGTATGGGCCCCGCTGGTGGACCGGCTGCCGGTTTTGTACTTGTCAAAAAAATTCGGCCGGCGGCGCGGATGGATCCTTCTGGCCCAGTTAATGATCATTCTGGCGCTTTTATGGATCGGATTGACCGATCCCCAGCAGAGCCGGCCCCATGTCTATATAATGGCGTTGGCTGCGGTCATGCTTGGATTTTCCGCGGCAACCCAGGACATCGTCATAGACGCCTACCGGATTGAATCCGCCGGCAGTGAGCTGCAGGCCATGATGGCGTCCGCCTATATTGCGGGCTATCGCATCGGCATGCTGGCCGCCGGGGCGGGGGCGCTCTTTATCGCCGACATCCTGGGCTCCGGCAGGGGCCACTATGATTACAATGCCTGGAAATATACCTATTTTATCATGGCCGGCCTCATGCTGGTGGGAGTATTTACGACCCTTTTAATCTCCGAGCCGGAAACGGAGGTTGACAATCATTACCAGTACGCATCAAAGGATTACCTGGGGTCTTTTTTAGCGTTTCTTTTGGCCGCAGCCGTGTTCGTGTGCGGCTTCTATTTTACCGCAGAAACCGCCGAATTTTATAAGGACGCCATGGCCGGCATTTTTTCAAACCGGCATTTGGCGGGTTTTATAGTAGAGATGGTCAGGCTTTTTATCGCCGTCGCCGGGGCTTTGCTGGCGGCCTATTTGCTGGGGTTTACCCGGCTGGTTAACCGGCGGATGCTTGATGATACCTATATTGCGCCGGTCAAAGATTTTTTTGAGCGATACGGTTTATCCCTGGCCGTGCTCATTCTTTTATTGATTGGGCTCTATAGAATTTCCGATATCGTGCTGGGCGTGATTTCAAATCTGTTTTACCAGGACCTGGGCTTTAGCAAAACCGAGATCGCGAGCATCGTTAAAACATTCGGACTTTTCATGACCATTGCGGGGGGCTTTCTCGGCGGAATTTTTTCCGTCAGATACGGAGTGATGAAGATCCTGTTTGCCGGGGCGCTGCTGGCTTCGGTCACCAACCTGCTTTTCATGCTAATGGCGCATGCCGGGCACAATGTTCTGATGCTCTATGTGGTCATTTCCGCAGACAATCTGGCCGCCGGTCTGGCCAGTGCCGCATTTGTGGCCTTTCTCTCAAGCCTTACGAACATCCGGTTCACAGCGGTTCAATATGCGATTTTCAGTTCGCTAATGACGCTTTTTCCCAAAATATTCGGCGGATATTCCGGGACCATTGTGGATAACCTGAGCTATGAGGCCTTCTTTCTGATCACCGCATTGATCGGCGTGCCGGTACTGATATTGATTTTTTATGCCGGCAAATACCTGGCGGTCGAGGAATAATTGTTTCCAGGCCTATTGAAATTCCCAATGCAGGGAGGTTTTCCTTAAATTCGATTTCAGTCTAAACCATGCACTTTATTTTCGGTGAACAGGGAACCGGTTTCAATCCTTGAAATAAAAAAATCGGCTTCAAAGCGAAATCACATGAAAAAAATATCATTTATCAGATGGGCCGGCTGTTTGCTTCTTTTTATGGTATTGCTGGCGCTATTCCTGTTTTCGGTATCCCCGGCCAAAGCAATCGAAATATTCGGGGTCCAGCCTTACGCCCTGGATCACCCGCGGGTGCCGGCTTATCTCACCCCGCCGGGGGAGGCGGATCAGCCGTTAGGGGCGTATTCGGAACTCCGCGGCCGGAAGCAGTATGCTTTTGACTGTTTTCTGGACACCGCCGCCAGCCGCATCGTCCTTGATAAAAGGCAGCAGAAGCAGTTTGGTGTTAAAACCACGGGCAAGACTGTTGATGATATCGGCATCGGCGGGACCGAAACCTTTGATGTATCTGCGCCGTATATCCTTCATGTCGGTGACACAAGGACGCCGAAGGGCAATTTAAAGCAGTACCCATTTGCAATGCGGGTGGTGATGGAGGTCAAGCAAAAGGAAACCCGAATGACCGACGTGCTGCCCAAGGGAATGCTTGATCAGATGGGCGGCGATCTGCTGGGCGGCGGGGCCATGGGCGGACTCGCCCGGGAATTGATTCCCTCGCTCAATGTCATCGGCACCCCGTTTCTCGTGGATCACATCGCGGTTCTTGATTCCCGGCCGGTGGTTGATGCCTATGAGATGCTTTCCGGGCTCATGGGCGGTAGATCCACCGGATCGATGCCGGATTTGAATAAACTGCTCTCCATGCTGGGAGCCGCCGGCGGAGGGGGCGGGCAGTTCGGCCGCATCCGGATGAAACTTACATCTGCGGATAATGCCTATCCGGAGCCGCCGATCATTGTGCCGCTGCATCTAAAAGATATGGAATCCGGCCGGGTGCCGGTAACGAACGCACCCATTCCCATGGTTAAAAATGCGGTTCTGGTCAAAGGGGATCATACGGTTAAGGCCGATTTGGCGATTGATACGGGCGGGGCTGTCAGCCTGATTTCAAGCAGCCTCGCCCGCAAAATGGGGCTTGACTTGGACAGCCCGGATTTAAAGATCATGGTGATGGGGGTTGGCAAAGGCAATACCCGGCTTAAGGGCTACTGGCTCGATCGCCTCACCATTCGGACGGGTACGGGTGATCCGGTAATATATGAGAGGGTTCCCTTTTTTGTCGCGGATATCCCCGGTATCCAGGGAACCCTTGGCGCCAACCTGCTGGTTCCCTCTGTCTATATCGACATGGAGCAGTCCCTCGACTCAGCCGCCCAGGGAACGGATCCCCTGATGCGCAGCATGCAGCTTTTTTCGGGCATGAAGCCGGGCCCCACCCCTTTTCGGAAAATCATTATTGATCTGCCGAACGCCCGGCTGGGCCTGGTGCCCTTTTGACCGTAAATCCAGCTCAAACCGTCCGCACCCCCTCCACGGTAAGCGTGGTTGCTCTCCAGTTGGCCTGCAAGCAGAAACGGCCGGCCGTAGTCGAGGATGTGGCAGAAGCGGTTGTAGGCGGCCGGGAAAAAGGTGGTCTCCATTCTTTGTCAAAGAAGTAGCTGGTATTAAAAGCTACTTAAAACTCTACTTTTAATATTGCCACCAAAGCCATGGGATGCTATTTCAAAAATAGTACAAAATACTTTTTGCTTTTAGCGGCTGGCTGTTTAATTACCCTGTAAGCCTCTGAAATCGTTTGTACATCAATATTCTATTACTAGTAAACATTACGTCGTGTTCCAGAATTGCCATGTAGATAAAAAGTAAATGGAATTGAGATGGATCATCAGCAAACCGACCTGACTTTTTTTACCAACGATAAAAATCAAACCCTATTAGACCGCTTCAAGGCAACTCTGGTAGACACCCGTTTTTTTGATGTGCTCGTTGGTTATTTCCGCTCCAGCGGTTTCTATCAGCTTCAAGACAGTATCGAACCGATTGAAAAAACCCGCATATTGGTAGGCTTGGGAGTCGATCATGAATCTTTTACTGCCATAAATAGTTACCAAGGGCAGTCATTCCTGGATTTCGAATCTCACAAAAGAAGCAAGGCTCAATTTCAGAAAAATTTGATAGAGGAAATTGAAGCCACCGAGGAACCAGACGAGAACTTGGAACTGGGCCTAAAAAAGTTTATCGCCTTTATCCAAACGGATTGCCTTGATCCGGAAAATGACCGGAAGATGGGCGGTAACGGAAAAAAGCTGGAAATCCGCGCCTTTCCCTCACGTAATATCCATGCAAAGGTCTATATTGGCCGTTTCCTGCCCGATGATCGCGATTACGGCTTTGTTATTACTGGATCGAGCAATTTTTCTTATTCCGGATTGGTCGCCAACCGCGAATTCAATGTTGAGTTACGGCAGCGTAGGGATGTTGAGTTTGCGCTTAACCAATTCGAAAATCTTTGGCAGCAATCGGTTGACATATCGGAAGACTTTGTCGATGCGGTACACAAAAAAACTTGGCTCAACGATTCCATAACGCCTTATGAGCTTTATCTGAAGCTGATATATGAATACATGCAGGAAGACATCAATTTACAGGATGATGTCGAAATTTTTTTGCCTGAAGGATTCATGCACCTGCAATACCAGCAGCAGGCGGTCGTTCAAGCGCTGAAAAAGTTGGAGGAGCATAATGGCGTTTTTCTGGCCGATGTTGTGGGTCTGGGCAAAACCTTTATTACCGCCCAGATGCTGCAGCAGCTTAAAGGCAGGATTTTAGTAATTTGCCCCCCTGTTTTGAAAAGCTACTGGGAAGAGAGTCTGCACGATTTTCGGGTGCCAGCCCGGGTCGAATCTCTGGGGAAACTAGATAAGGTGATACGGTTCGGTTTGGATCGTTTTGATTATGTCGTTGTCGATGAAGCCCATCGGTTTCGCAATGAAGCGACCCGCTCTTATGCCGACCTTCTGGATATCTGCCGGGGAAAGAAGGTGATCCTGGTAACAGCCACTCCACTAAACAATACCATCGACGATATTTTCGCACAGCTTAAGCTGTTTCAGGCGCCCAAGAACTCTACGATTCCAGGCATCCCCAATCTGGAACGGTTTTTTCAGCATCTGCGGCGGCGCTTTAATGGTTTGGACCGCACAGAGCCCTCGTATAAGGAAGCAATAAAAGAGGTTTCTCAGGTGATTCGAGAACGTATTCTCAAGCATGTGATGGTGCGCCGGACACGCACAGATGTTCTCACATATTTCAAAAATGATATCGAAAGCCAGGGCCTTTTTTTTCCTGAAGTGCAGGAACCCCGACGTATTATTTATGCTTTTAAAGGAAATTTGGAAAAAGTTTTTAATCAGACCATCGGCCTGCTGCAGGGTTTTCGCTATGCCCGGTACATTCCCTTGCTGTATTATGTCGGCAGCAAGAAGCTTTCGGAATTCGAGCGCCAACAGCAGCGAAACGTCGGCGGGTTTATGAAAAGCATTTTAATTAAACGGCTTGAAAGCAGCTTCTATGCGTTTCGAAAAAGTATTGCCCGGTTTATTCAATCCTATGAGCGGTTTATCGCTATGTTCGAATCCGGCACTATCTATATCAGCAAGGATGTTGATGTCTACGAGTTGTTGGACAACGACGATATTGAAACCCTTGAGCGCCATGTCGAGGCGGAAAAAGCCCAGAAATATCCATCTGAGGATTTCCGTAAAGAATTTATCGAAGATTTGCAATTTGACCTGCAGACCCTCAAACAAATAGGGAAATTATGGCAAACCATTGATCAAGATCCGAAAATTAGCGCATTTATCAATCAGCTGAAAAAAGATAGCACATTGAAAAATCGCCAAATGGTTGTATTTACCGAGTCTCGGGAGACCGGCGATTATCTTTTTGAGCATCTCAACCAGCTGTTTTCCGGCAAAGTTATGTTTTTCAGCAGTATAGGAGGGCGGACAGGAGAGGACCCGATCACCCATGACCCTGCCAGAACCCGTGATATCATAAAAGCAGCTTTTGATCCGAACCACAAGGAACAGCTCTCAAGCATACGGATTCTTATTTCTACTGATGTACTTTCTGAAGGAATCAACCTGCATCATGCCAATATTTT
Organism: Desulfobacterales bacterium; assembly: GCA_046543065.1. GTDB lineage: Bacteria > Desulfobacterota > Desulfobacteria > Desulfobacterales > Desulfosalsimonadaceae > M55B175. The sequence continues at coordinate 33,630 of JBKHAE010000023.1, forward strand.
GATTAATTATGATTTGCCATGGAATCCGACACGTGTGTTGCAGCGGGCCGGGCGTATCAATCGCCTCGGGACCCGGCACCCGGAAATTTTTATTTATAATTTTTTCCCAACAACTCAGGCGGATACCCATTTGGGATTGGAAACCAACATTACCAATAAGATTCAGATGTTTCATGATATCCTGGGAGAAGATGCTCGATATTTATCAGATGGCGAGGAGATCGGAAGCCAGGAGCTCTTTGATACATTAAATCAGAAACAAGCGTATACCGGTGAAGCGGAAGAGGGAGATTCCGAACTTAAGTTTCTCGAAATGATGCGAAAGGTTCGAGATGAAGCCCCTGCATTATTCGAAAAGATTCGGCGACTGCCTAAGAAGGCCCGCTCCGGCCGCAGAGTAAAGGGGCTTGCCGCGGATCAACTGGTTACCTTTTTCCGGACCGGAAAATTGAAAAAATTTTATCTGACCCAAGGGAAAGAGAGTTCAGAGATTACATTTTTTGATGCTGCCCACCTGCTTGAATGCCTGCCGGATACACCCCGGCATCCGATCCCGGCCGATTATTACCGCTGGCTGGAGATAAACAAGCAGCGTTTCGCCCAAGATATGGTATTTGAAGATGAACCACCCAAAAAAGGCGGAGGGCGTTCAAACATCAATTATATTGAAAAGCGGCTCAAGGAAAAAGCGTTTCGAACATGCCCGAAATTCACCGATACCGATGAGGAGTATATTGAAGGGGTTCGTCGCATGATCGCCCGCGGTACCATGGCCAAGAAAGTGGCCCAGACCATCAAAAAAGAATTTGAAAAAACTCTGGACCCCTTACAAATGATCGCTATTCTTCGAAAGCACATCCGTATGGTGGATGCAGGGGCAGACCAAAAAACAGACGAGTCGCGCGCAAAAAGAGAAATTATTCTTTCCGGCTATCAGGTAGCAGGAGCAGACGAGTAAGATATGGATATAAATCAGGCTCAGCAATTGATTGAGGAGCTGTTTTCCCGGCGATTTGACTGGGAACGATATCAGCATTTTCTCCGGAACCTGCTAAACCATTTTGAGCCCCGTGATAAACATTACAACGGCAACTATATTCCCGATCCTTTCAAGCCTCATGTCAATCAGTACTGGCGAATCGGCAAGTATGTAGACCCGGAAAGGGATGAACTGGATCTGTTGGTGGTTGAAGTCAAAAATCTCACCAAGCTCGGCCGCGCCCGTTCGACACTTCGCAATTTTGCCGTCAACCGTCTTAAACAGTTTGAAAAGGAGGCATCTCTGATCGCCTTTTACGCCAGGGACGACGACGGTGCCGACTGGCGGTTTTCATTTATTAAAATAGAGCATGAGGCCTATCAAGACGTCAAAGGAAAGGTTAAACTCAAGCAGACGTTGACGCCGGCAAAGCGGTATTCCTACTTGGTGGGCGAGCATGAAAACAGCCATACGGCCTGCAAGCAGCTGCTGCCGGTTCTGCGTATGGACTATGCCGATCCGGCCATCCAGGAAATTGAGTCAGCCTTCAGCATCGAAACCGTCACTAACGAATTTTTCGACCAATACAAAGCATTGTTCCTGAAAGTGGCGGAGCATTTAAAAAAACAAGGGATATTCGAGGAAGGTGACGAACCGAGAACCAGCCAGGCGGTCAGCCGGTTTGCTAAAAAGCTTTTGGGTCAGATCGTTTTTCTCTATTTTCTTCAAAAAAAGGGCTGGCTGGGCGTGCCCGCAAACGGCGGCTGGGGGGAGGGCTCCCGAAAATTCATGCGCGAGCAGTTTGAGCAGATTGCCGAAAACAGCGGAAATTATTACAGCGATTTTCTGCAATACCTCTTTTATGAAGCCCTGGCCTGCGAAAGAAAGGCACAAAAAGATTCTGGATATTATAGACGCTTTGACTGCCGGGTGCCGTTTTTAAACGGCGGGTTGTTTGAGCCGGATTATGACTGGCAAAACACGACCATTGAGCTGCCGAACCATCTTTTTCATAATGAGGAAAAAAACAAAGCCGGC